>NZ_JAKMAY010000194.1:0-11275 GCF_022015835.1 Streptomyces sp. ICN903
CTCCTCCCCTCCGCGCTCCTCGCTCCTTCCGCCCCCCGCGCTCCTTCCGTCCGCCCGCGCGGACACCGGGGAGCTCAGGGCGTAGTGGGTGACGCCGAGCGTCTCGTACCGGTCCAGCGGCTCGGCGACCGCCTCCAGGACCTCCCTGGCGGCGGCCACCGAGATCCCGCCGAGCGTGATCAGCGCCCTGACCAGGCGCAGCCGGCGCAGATGGTCCTCGTCGTACTCGGCCTGGTTGCTGGCCGTCGCCCGGCCGGGCCGCAGCAGCCCCTCCCGCAGATAGAACTTGATCGTCGGGATGGGGACACCGCTGCGACGGCTCAGCTCGGACATCCTCACGGGGTTCCTCGATTCTGCGACGGGCGCGGTGTGTACCGCGAGCTGGCTGGAGAGTGTAACGTGTCGCTATCGATAGCAGATAGTGCCACTGTCCATCGGTAGGTGACGCCCGTGCGCCCTGCCCGCGAGTCGAGGACCCCGCGACATGCCCGAACTCTCCTGGACCACGGTCAACCCGGCCGCTCCCGCCACCGAAGCCGTCGTCATGGCCTCCCGGCTGGAGGTCGGCTCCCTGCGGCACGTCCCCCGTTTCTTCCGGCTCTCCCTGGCGTCGTGGCGCCAGGCCCGCCGCTCCCCGGGGGCCCTCGGCGTCTCCCTCATAGCCCAGTTCGGCCGCGGTGTCTTCTGGACCCTCTCGGCCTGGGAGAGCCGGGAGGCGCTGTACGCCTACGCCGGGGCCGAGCCGCACAGGTCGATCATGAAGCGGCTGCGGCCCGTCACGAAGGACTCCCACTTCGTCTTCTGGACCGTCCCCGCCGAGCGGCTGCCCGTTCCCTGGGAGGAGGCCCGAAACCGCCTGGCGCGGGAACGATCCCGGCAGCCCTGATTCGTCCGCGACGGCACCCGGCCGTCCCGGCGGGAGAGCACCGTACCGCCTTCTTCACGGCGGGCGGGGTGGTTCAGGCGGTCGCCGAGAAGTCCCCGCGGGAGTGGACGGGGTGGCCGGCCCGCTCCGCCGCGACCCGCCAGGCGGCGACGACCGCCCGGCGGGCGCGGGCGGTGGCCGTGACCACGTCGCCCGACAGCCGGACCGGCTCGCCGACGTGGACGTGCACGCCGGGGCGGCGCAGCGGGGCGGTGACGAACCCGGCGACCTGCTTGGCGGTGGACCCGGAGCTGATCCGGCGGGAGCCGGCCTGCCCGAGAGGCACCACCGGGGCGCCGGTGGCCAGCGCCAGCCGGGCCAGCCCGCTGCGGAACGGACCGGGCTCGGCCTCGCCGGAGTCCGCGCGGCGCGGCAGACCGCCCTCGCCGTAGATGAGCACGACCCGGCCCGCCGCGAGCGCGGCGGCGGCGCCCTCCAGCGAGGCGGCGGCCCGCTCGGTGCCCCGGTGCACCGGCACGTGCCCGTCGCGGACGAGGGCCTGGCGCAGGCCCGGTATCCGCCACAGCCCGGCGGTCGCCAGCACCACGGGCCGGGTGTCCAGGCGGTGCAGGGCGGCCAGAACCACGCCGGGGTCGGCCAGGGAGGTGTGGTTGGCGGCGACGATGCTGCCGGGCGCGAGGTCGGCGCCGGGGTCGGAGGTGACCCGCAGGCGGCCGAGAGCGGGGACGACGGTACGGGCGACGGTGCTGAGCACGGCGGGCTCCTCTGGATACTCCTGCGCGGTTGCCGGTGCGTCCGCCGGACGCCGGACACCGGATGCTCGATGCCGGACGCGGGGAAGGGCGGCGGACCCATCCTCGCCGGGCGCGCCCGGCCGCACCTGAGTAGCCGTACTCATCCGCTCCGGGCGTTCCCGCAAGGACCGGGGGCGGCAGGGGCCGCCGGCGACCGGGACGGTGCTTCCGGAGAGCGCCGGAAAAGTGTGCCAAGCGGTGGAAGCAGACGTACACGGGCCCCGCCGCTCGTGGGGGAAGCGGCGGGGCCCGCGGCTCGTGTCCGTACGCCTCGGCGCACCGTACGGACGCGTGGCCGGAACGGCGGCGCGTGGCCGGCGGCTACCGGCCCGGCTTGCGGCCCAGGCCGCCGGCCACCAGCAGACCGGCGATGTCCAGCGGGGCCTTCACCGGCTCGTCGGGCTGCCAGTACGGCAGATAGACCACGCCGGGCTCGACCATCTCCAGGCCCTCGAAGAAGGCGGCGATACGCGCCATGCTCCGCAGCTGACCCCGGCCGAGGGCCTGCCGCAGCACCGACTCCAGGCCGCGGGCCTCGGGGGTCGAGGAGCAGAAGTGGGTGAGCAGCAGGTAGCCGCCCGGCCCCAGCCACCGCTTGTAGGTCTCCACCAGCCCGTCGGGGTCCTCCTCGTCGAGGAGGTGGTGGACCACGGCGTTGAGGATCAGCCCCACCGGGCGGTCCGGATCCAGCATGCCGGTCACGTCGGGATGGCCGAGCAGGACGTCGGGCTCGCGTATGTCGGCGGTGACGACGACGGTGCGGTCGTCGTCCTCCAGTAACGCGCGGCCGTGGGCGAGGACGATGGGGTCGTTGTCGACGTAGACGACCCTCGACCCGGGGTTGACCTCCTGGGCCACCTGGTGGGTGTTCTGCGCGGTGGGAAGGCCGGAGCCGATGTCCAGGAACTGGTCGATGCCCTGGCGGGCCATGTGGCGCACCGCCCGCACCAGCAGTCTGCGGTTGGTGCGGGCACCCTCGCCCCCGTCGGGGAAGGCCCTGGCAACCTGCTCGGCGATCTCCTGGTCCACCGGGTAGTTGTCCTTGCCGCCGAGGATGGCGTCGTAGACGCGGGCGATGCTGGGGACGGAGGTGTCGATCTCGACCGGCTCCCGGGCCGACCGGCTCCGTGTCCAGCTCATGTCGTCGGCCATGTGGTGTGTCCTTACGTCTGTGTGAGTGGGCGGGTGGATCGGGCAGGTCGGGCGGGTCGGGTGGATCGGGTGTGTGCGGGCCCCCGGACGGCGGGCGGGCCTGGAGCCGGCCGGCCGGGGGCCCGCGGGTTCAGGAGAGGAGGAAGTCCGCCTCTCCCGCCTTGGCGCCCTGGACGAAGGCGCTGATCTCACCGGGGGTGCAGATCAGCGCGGGACCGTCCGGATCGGTGGACTGGCGGATGGCGACCCGGCCGTCGGGCAGTCTCCTCGCCTCCAGACAGTTGCCGCCGTTGCCGCCGCTCCACGGCCTGTGCCAGCCCTCGGCACCGAGGTCGCTGGCGCGCATGCCGTTGTATATGCGGTCCATCTCAGAGCTCCCTGCGGAAATCCCGGAGGATCTCCTTCGTGCGTCGTGCCGTTGCCGCCTGGGCCGACATGCGGTCCAGGAGTTCGAGGTGGGAGGCGACCTCGGTGCGCTCGTCCAGGTAGACGGCGCCGGTGAGGTACTCCACGTAGACCATGTCCGGGAGTTCGGGGAGCCCGAAGCGGAACAGGACGAACGGCCCGTAGGTGCCCGGATGGAAACCGGAGGAGAACTCGGTGATCTGCAGGGTGACGTTCGGCCGCTCCGCCTCCTCCAGCAGCCGGTCGACCTGGGCCCGCATGACCTGCGGCGGCCCGACGGGACGGCGCAGCGCCGTCTCCTCCACCAGGACCCACAGACGCGGGGCGTCCGCGCGGGTGAGCAGGCGCTGGCGCTCCATGCGCAGCGCCACGTGCCGCTCGACCTCACCCTTGACGGCCCGGCCGACCGCGCCCTTGCGCAGTATGTGCCGGGCGTACTCCTCGGTCTGCAGCAGGCCCGGGACGACATGCGGCTCGTAGGCCCGGATCACCCTGGCGGAACTCTCCAGGCTGACGTGGACGCTGAACCAGTCCGGCAGCACATCGCGGAACCGCTGCCACCAGCCCGGCCTGTTGGCCTCCTCGGCCAGCGCCACGAAGGTCTCGGCGTCGCGGCCGGCGACCCCGTAGGCCTCCAGCAGCAGACGGACGTACGGGATCTTCAGCGCGACCTCGGCCGTCTCCATCCTGCGGATGGTGGCGGAGGCGACGTGGAGGACCTTCGCGGCCTCCTCGCGCCTCAGTCCCGCCTTCTGGCGCAGGTCCTGGAGCCGCCTGCCCAGCACGAGCTGCCCCACGGTCGGTGCCGACCGGGGCTCACTCATCGCCTGCCCCTCCTGGTGTCCTGGCCATGTCCCGCAGTGTGCCACGGAGTTGACGGAGCGAACACCCTGTATCGGCAACTCTGCATTCTTCACAGTGGCCCTTGCCAACTGTCCCGCGCGGTGAGCATAGTGACGGTGTGACACGGTTCACCTCGACGCGGTCCAAGGCGTGCTGCACGGTCCACGACCGCCTCCTCCCCCCACCACTGGAACCGGTCGTCCCACCGGGCGGGACCGGCCGCCCTGCGGTGGCAGCCGGAGACCGGCCCCCGCCGCGCGGAACGGAGTTCGCCCTGCCGGCGCGCGCCGAGTCGGTGGCGAAGGCACGCCGCCTCGTTCGGGGCCTGCTGGCCGGATGGGGCGCGGACGAGGAGACCCGCGACACGGCGGCCCTGGTGGTCTCGGAGCTGTTCACCAACGCGGTGGTGCACACCGGCAGCGGATCGGTGGTGTGCGAACTGCGGGAGGAGAGGGGCGCCCCGGGCGGGGAGGAGGCGCCGCTGCGCCTGGAGGTGCGCGGCCGCCGCCCGGGCCCGCCCACCGGCTCCGCCTCCCGGGCGCGACTGCCGGGAGAGGAGCACGGCAGAGGGCTGATGCTGGTCGAGGCCGTCAGCGAAGCCTGGGGGATCCGGGAGGCACACGGCTGCGGCTGGTCGGTGTGGGCCCGGCTGCCGTCCCCCGCCGCGGAACGCCGATGCGCGCCCCGGGCGCCGGACGGCGCGGCAGACTGAGACTCCCCGCGGACCTGTCCGCTCCGCTCGGATACGACGCCGTCGGGGTGGACGCCGGCCCGGGACCGTGGTTCGGACGGAAGCTGCCCCGGGCGGGCTGTGTGTTCGCCGACACCGAGCGATGGTGGTGGATCGTGCCCTCCGGGGCCGACATCGGAAGTGGCGTGGCCGTCGGCGGTCCGCTACGCGGCCGGCGCCCTCATCGCCCCGCACACCTCCGGAAGCGGGCCGCGCCTGGCCCACCGGCCCGAGGACGGCATCCCCTGCGCCCACCCCGTGGTGCTCTACATCGCCGTCTGCGACGCCGTCGGCGTCAGCCCGGTCCGGACGGAGGGACACGACCGGGCGGCGGTGCGGGAACCCCCGCGAGGGCGGAGGGCGGGCGGTACGGGACCCGGTCAGGCCTTGCGGTAGCCGTACGCCTCCGTCGCGGCCGCCGCGACCGCGTCCAGGTCCGCGCCGGTGGAGGCGGTGACCACGGCCGCGACCGCGCCCTCGACGAAAGGCGCGTCCACCAGACGTGTGCCCGGGGGCAGTTCGTCCTCCTCCGCGAGGAGCGTGCGCACCGTCAGCACCGCGCTGCCCAGGTCCGCCAGCACCGCCACACCCGCGCCCCGGTCGACCCGGCGGGCCGCCTCGGTGATCAGCTCCGAACTGGTGCCCAGCCCGCCGTCCCCGGTGCCGCCGGCGGGCACGACCGGGACGTCGGCGCCGCCCGCCAGCCCCAGCGCCATATGGGCGACGGACTCGGCCACCTGCCTGCTGTGCGAGACCAGTACGACGCCGACCCGGCCGCTCACCGCGCTCATGCCCGCTCCCCGGTCGCGACGGTGCGGGCGGTGTCGGCGAGCGCGGCGAAGAACAGCGCCGAGGAGGTGGCGCCGGGGTCCTGGTGCCCGATGCTGCGCTCGCCCAGATAACTGGCCCGGCCCCTGCGCGCCCGCATCGGCACGGTGGCCGCGGCCCCCTCCTCGGCGGCCCTGCGCGCCGCCTCGAAGTCGCCGCCCGAATCGCCCAGCGCCTCGACGGCCGGGTACAGCGCGTCCAGCATCGTCTTGTCGCCCCGCGCCGCGGAACCCAGCTGCGCCACCGCCTCCACCCCGGCGCGCAGCGCCTCCCGCAACCGGCCGGGATCCGCGGTCTCCTCCGTGCCCAGCGTCTTGCCCGCGCGGCGCAGCAGCGTTCCGTACAGCGGGCCCGAGGCGCCGCCGACGGTGGAGATCAGCCGGCGCCCGGCGAGGGCGAGCACCGCGCCGGGGGAGGAGGGGGCCTCCTCCTCCAGGGAGGCGACCGCGGCGGTCAGGCCGCGCCGCATGTTGGCGCCGTGGTCGGCGTCGCCGATGGCGGAGTCCAGCTCGGTCAGCCGGTCCTCCTCCCGGTCCACGGCGGCCGAGACCGCGGACATCCATCGGCGGAAGAAGTCGGCGTCCAGTGCGACGGTCACCACGGTCTCCTTGTCTGCGGGCTGCCTGCGGCTGCCTGCGGGCCGTCTGCGGGCGGCGCCTGCGGTGGCCGCGTACGTTTCCCTGCCCGGCAGCCCGGGATCACATGCCCCAGCGCAGTGCCGGGGTGCGTACCGGCGCGTCCCACAGCCGCAGCAGCTCCTCGTCCGCCTGGCACAGGGTGACGGAGCAGCCCGCCATGTCGAGCGAGGTGACGTAGCTGCCGACGAGGGTGCGGGCCACGGCCACACGGCGCTCGCCGAGCACCCGGTGGACCTCGGCGGCGAAGCCGTACAGCTCCAGCAGCGGGGTGCCGCCCATGCCGTTGACCAGCGCCAGCACGGGACGGTCCGGGCGCAGGTCGTCCAGCACCGCGTCCACCGCCGTGTCCGCGATCTCGCCGGAGGTCATCATCCCCCGCCGCTCGCGGCCCGGCTCCCCGTGGATGCCGATGCCCAGCTCCAGCTCGCCGGGCGGCAGGTCGAAGGTGGGCTTGCCCCGTGCCGGGGTCGTGCAGGCGCTCAGCGCGACGCCGAAGCTGCGGGAGGACTCCACCACCTGCCGGGCCACCGCCTCCACACGCTCCAGCGGCGCTCCCGCCTCGGCCGCCGCGCCCGCCAGCTTCTCCACGAACAGCGTGGCGCCGGTGCCGCGCCGCCCGGCGGTGTAGGTGCTGTCGACCACCGCCACGTCGTCGTCGACCAGCACCCTGGCGACCCGCACGCCCTCGTCCTCGGCCAGCTCGGCGGCCATGTCGAAGTTCAGCACGTCGCCGGTGTAGTTCTTCACCACGAACAGCACTCCCCGCCCGCTGTCCACGGCGGCCGCCGCCCGTGCCATCTGGTCCGGGACGGGGGAGGTGAACACCTCGCCGGGACAGGCCGCGTCCAGCATCCCGGGGCCGACGAACCCGCCGTGCAGCGGCTCGTGCCCCGAGCCGCCGCCGGAGACCAGCCCCACCTTGTCCGCGACCGGCGCGTCCCGGCGCACCACCACCCGGTTGTCCACGTCGACCGTCAGCTCCGGATGGGCGGCGGCCATGCCGCGCAGGGCGTCGGCCACCACCGTCTCCGGCACGTTGATCAGCATCTTCATGACTACCTCCGGACGGGAACGGCGGACACCGAGGCGGGAGAGGGACGGCGGGCGGACGGGAAGGGGCGAGAAGATCAGTATCGCGGCGGACGTGCCCCAGGTCACCCCCGCGTCGTACGGACGGATGGCCGCGAGTGCGCCAGTCCGGAAAAACTGTGCCAAGCGGTCGCCGCACAGCCGTCGGGCGACCACGGAACCGCTTCCGGGCGGAACCGGGGACGTATGGCCCCTGTCCCCCGGCCGTGCGGCCCTATGAAGGAGCATGGAAGAGGATCAGTGTGATCAGTGCACAACGGAACACGGTGCGGAGAAGCTGAGCGGGCGGTACGGACACGGCCGCGGCTTCCGCGCGGAGTTGGGAGAGGGAAGATGAACGGACCGGTCGTGGTGGGAGTGGACGGCTCGCCGTCGAGCCTGGACGCGGTGGCCGCCGCGGCACACGAGGCACGGCTGCGCGGTGTGGGGCTGCGGGTGGTGCACGCGTTCCTGTGGCCGGTCCTGCACGTGCCGCTGGGGCCGTCTCCGATGGGCCCGCCCGAGGGCGGGCTGCGCAACATGGCCGACAAGCTGGTGGCGCAGGCGGTCGAGCACGCGGGCGGCGCGGAGGCCGGGATCGAGGTCGAGGGCGAGGTCGTCGTCGGCGAGCCGCTGACGGTGCTGGAGGCCCGGTCGCGGTCCGCGTCGCTGGTCGTGGTCGGCAGCCGCGGCCTGGGCGGTTTCACCGGACTGCTGCTGGGCTCCACCGCCGTGCACCTGTCCGCGCACAGCCACTGCCCGGTCCTGGTGGTGCGCGGCAGGCCGGACCCGACGGGCCACGTGCTGCTGGGCGTGGACGGCTCGGCGGCCGGTGAGGCCGCCGTCGGGTTCGCGTTCGCCGAGGCGTCGGCGCGGGGCGCTGCCCTGGTCGCGCTGCACACCTGGAACAACTGGACCGGCCCGGTCTCCGGCGGTCCCGCCGAGCCGCTGCCCCTGGTCTACGACGTGGACATGCTCCGGGACGAGGAGGATCGGGTGGCGGCCGAGGCGCTGTCGGGCTGGCAGGCGAAGTACCCCGACGTCACCGTGCACCGGCAGCTTGTCCAGGGGGGCGCCCGCCAGGCGCTGATCGAGGCCAGCGGCAGCGCCCAGCTGCTGGTGGTCGGGGCGCGCGGCCGGGGCGGCTTCTCAGGTCTGCTGCTGGGCTCGGTCAGTCAGGCCGCCCTGCACCACGCGCACTGCCCCGTCGCCGTGGTCCGGGCTTCCGGAGCCGACCGGAAGGGCTGAGACGGTGCCGCGCCGCCCGGATTCCCCTGCGGCCTCCGCCCTCCGTGCCGGTGGTACCCACCACGGGCCGCTCCTCCACGAGGCCGTGCTGCCGCGGAGATCGATCCCGACCGCGGTCCGGCGGGGGGCGGGGCGGCGCGGCCCGGGAACCGCCGCGTGGCGGACCGGAGCCGGTCCTGGTGACCGGCGGGTGCTCCGACGGGCTCGTGCCCCACTGGATTCGGGGCGTGCGCCCCCGAGCGGGGGCGCACGCCCCGAATCCAGTGGGGCACGAGTGTTCAGGACAGGGAGAGGAAGAGCTTCTCCATCTTCTGGGCGTCGAGGCTGTCCGCGCCGCCCTCCTGTGCCATGCACTGCTTGAGGCCGCTGGCCACGATGGAGAAGCCCGCCCGGTCCAGCGCGCGGTTGACCGCGGCGAGCTGGGTGACGACGTCCTCGCAGTCGCGTCCTTCCTCCAGCATGCGAAGGACGCCGGCGAGCTGGCCCTGGGCGCGCTTGAGGCGGTTGACGGCCGATCGCACGTTCTCGGGAGGAAGCTGGACCACGGTGGTCGATCCTTTCGTTCGTTCCGCGCCGGGCGGGCTCAGTCGCTCTGGCCGGAGCCGGAGTTCTGGGCGGCGACGGAGGCGTGCACCTCGTCCATGTCGAGTCCGCGGACGGCGGTGATCACCTGGTCCAGGGCCTGGGCCGGCAGTGCGCCGGGCTGGGCGAAGACCAGGACTCCCTCGCGGAAGGCCATCAGGGTCGGGATGGAGGTGATGTCGGCGGCGGCCGCCAGGGCCTGCTCGGCCTCGGTGTCGACCTTGCCGAAGACGATGTCGGGGTTGGCCTCGGAGGCCTTCTCGTAGACCGGGGCGAACATGCGGCACGGGCCGCACCAGGAGGCCCAGAAGTCGACCAGGACGATGTCGTTGCCGGTGACGGTCTTCTCGAAGTCGGCGGCGGTGAGTGCGACGGTGCTCATATGGTGGTTCCTTCCGTTTCACCGGGATGGTGGCGGTTGATACCCCCTGGGGTAGTCAACGCCAGGGTGGGGCGGAACATTCCGCCTGCTCCGGTGCCTTCCGTCCGACGGGCGGCACCGGTATGCCAGTGTCCCGGTACACCGGTACCCCGGAGCGCCGATGGGAGGCGTTCCGGGGTACCGGATCCGGGGCGGGGCCGGGGTCAGGTGCCCGGGGTCAGGTGCCGTGCACGGCGCGCCGCAGCGGACAGCGGTCGACGAAGCCGTAGCAGACACCCGCTCCGGCGCCGAGCGAGGCGACGGCGGCGAGGATCGGCAGACGCATGTCGGCGGGGGCCTGCTGGACCAGGACGAAGGTGCCCATGCCCAGCACGAACCAGGCGAACAGCCGGGAGAGGACGTCCGCGGGGACGCGTCCGGCCAGCCTGGCCCCGGCGAGGCTGCCGACGATCGCGGAACCGGTGACGGCCAGGGTCAGTGCCCAGTCGATCTGGACGGTGGAGAGGTAGCCGGCGAACCCGGCGGCTGACTTCATCGCGATGACCAGCAGCGAGGTGCCGACGGCCACCGGCATGGGCAGTCCGCCCAGCAGGGCCAGGGCGGGTACGACCAGGAAGCCCCCGCCCGCGCCGACCAGGCCGGTGGCCAGGCCGACGGCCGTTCCGTCCAGCAGTACCCGTCCCACCGGGAGCTGCTTGTGGACCTTGCCGGGGTCGACGCTCCGGCGGCCCCGGAGCATGGCGGCGGCGGTGACGATCATCATGACCGCGAAGGCGATCAGCAGGACGACGTCGGGGATGCTGCCGCCGATGAGCCCGCCGGCGTAGGCGCCGGCCATGCCGGCCGCTCCGAACAGCACGCCGGTGCGCCGGCGGACCCGCCCGCCGCGGGCATGGTTGATCATGCCCACGGCGGAGGTGACGCCGACGACGAACAGGGAGGTGGCGATGGCCTCCTTGGCGTCCATGCCCGCGACGTAGACCAGCAGCGGCACGGTCAGGATCGACCCGCCTCCCCCGAGAAGCCCGAGGGAGACGCCGACCAGCAGCGCGAGGACCAGGACGAGCGTCAGCGTCATGGTGGTCACCTGCCGCCGGCGAGCTGCGCGACGGCCTTGCGCGGATCGAAGGACGGAGTGCGGTTCCACGGCATCTTCGACAGCAGCACGCCCATGGCGCAGGTGTTGCTGATGGCGGCGAAGGCCAGGCCGCCGCCGACGAACGCGGACAGGGCCTGCAGTCCGGGCACCACGAAGCTGCCGAGGGCGCCGACCAGGACGAGGGAGCCGGCCACCAGGCGGACCTGGCGCTCCATGTCCCAGCGCTCCTGGCCGTAGTTGGTCGGGGCGCCGGACTTCTCCCAGGAGGTCATGCCGCCCGACAGGACGCTCAGCCCGGGCAGCCCGGCCTCGGCGAGGGCGCGCTCGGCCTGGCCGGCCCGCTGCCCGGAGCGGCACACCAGCACCACGTCGGTGTCCAGGTGCCGGGTCAGCTCCTCGCGGTGTTCGCGCAGGGTGTCCAGCGGGACGTTGTAGGAGCCGGGGATGTGCGCGGCCTCGAACTCGGCGGGGGAGCGGACGTCGAGCAGCCGCGGCGGGTGCTCCGAGTCGAGCTTGGCGCGCAGTTCCTCGGCGGTCAGGCCGCGGGGAGTGGTGGAGGTGGTCATGTACTGCTCTCCTGCTGTATCCGCTGGTTCAGGGGTTTTCGGGGGTTCGGGGGT
>NZ_JAKMAY010000195.1:0-11214 GCF_022015835.1 Streptomyces sp. ICN903
GCCCCTGGCCCACCCCTTCCCCGACGGCACGGCCGGGGTGCTGGCCCGCTCGCCGGCCGAGACGGCCGCCTCCTTCGGGCCGCGCGACGCGGGGACGTACCGCCGGCTGGTGGCGCCGTTCCTGGGCCGCTGGATGAGCCTGGTCGGGGACTTCTTCAAGGTGCCGTGGGACGGGCTGCCCCGCGACCCGGTCACCCTGGCCCGCTTCGGGCTGCTGGGGCTGCAGCCGGTGGACTGGCTGGTGCGCCGCTTCCGTGACGACAGGGCCCGCGCGCTGATGTTCGGACTGGCCGCCCACGCCATCGGGCCGACCACCTCGCCCGCCACCGGCGGCATCGCCCTGGTCTTCGCGCTGGCCGCGCACGAGGTCGGCTGGCCGATGCCGCGCGGCGGCTCGCAGTCCCTGTCCGACGCGCTCGCCGCCTACCTGCGCGACCTGGGCGGACAGGTCCACACCGGGGTGGAGGTGCGGCGGCTGGACGAGCTGCCGCCCGCCCGCGCCTACGTCTTCGACACCTCGCCCACCGCGCTGGCCCGGATCGCCGGGCTGGGCGACGCCTACCGGCACTTCCGCTACGGCGCCGGCGTCTTCAAGATCGACTACGCGCTGGACGGCCCGGTCCCGTGGACCTCCGAGGCCGCCCGCCGCGCCGGGACCGTCCACATCGGCCCCTCCAGCGGTGAGATCGCCGCCGCGCTGCGCGCCGCCTCCACCGAGGGCGTCCAGCCCGACCCGCCGTTCCTGATCACCGCCCAGCCCAGCCTGGTGGACCCGGGCCGGGCGCCGGAGGGCAAGCACGTGTTCTGGGCGTACGGGCATGTGCCGCGCGGCTGGAGCGGGGACGCCACCGAGGCGATCGAGCGGCAGATCGAGCGCTTCGCGCCCGGCTTCCGCGACCGGGTGCTGGCCCGCGCCACCGCGGGCCCGCCGGAACTGGCGACCCGCAACGCCAACTACGTCGGCGGCGACATCGCCTGCGGCGCCTTCACCGGACTCCAGACGCTGCTGCGGCCCAGGCTCGCCCGCGTCCCGTACGCCACCGCCCACCCGGCCGTCTACCTGTGCTCCTCGGCCACCTGGCCGGGCCCGGGCGTGCACGGCATGTCCGGCCACAACGCGGCCAAGGCGGTCTGGCGCCGCCTGCGGGCGCGCGCCTAGCGCGCGTCCCGGCGGGCGGGGAGCGCGCCGCCCCGAACCCGGGCCCGGCACGGGGGTGAACGGGGAGCGGATCCCCCGAGGGCGCGGGCCGGGACCTCTCGCCGGCCCGCACCCCCGAGCGCCCGCCCGGCGGCGGATCCGGTCCGCCAGGGCTCTACGCCGCGCGCCGCAGGTCGGCGACGACCTGGTCCCGTACGGCCTCCGGTTCCAGGCTCAGCTGTGCGAACAGGTCGCCGGTGAGCCGGTCGTCGGAACGCAGCAGGGCCAGTACCAGGTGCTCGCAGCCGATGTGGCGGTCCTTCAGCGCGAGCGACTCGCGCAGCGACAGCTCCAGCGCCTTCCTGGCGCGCGGCGTGAACGGGATGTGGCCCCGGTCCCGCCGGTCGCGGTCCGCGCCGCGCCGCCGGAACGGCAGGATTCCCCGCAGCTTCCTCCGCCCGTCCGGCGGCTTCGGGGACCGGTCCAGTGCGCCGGGCCCGAAGGCGTCCTCCGCCCGGCGCCGCACCTCCTCCAGGTCGATGCCCAGCGCCCGCAGCGCCTCCGCGTCCTCTTCGTCGACCCCGTCACCGCCCCGTCCGGCCGTCCGGGCCGCAGCCGCTCGCGCCGACTCCGCATCGGCGCCCAGCCGCACCAGCGTCGCCGCGCCCGGTTCGTCCGGCCGCCTCAGCACGGCGATCAGCAGGTGCTCGGTGCCGATCCAGCCGTGTCCGAGCGCGCGGGCCTCCTCCTGCGCTCTCACCACCGTGTCGCGGGCCTGGCGGGTGAACCTCTCGAACATCTTCCGTCTACCTCCTCGAGTGCTTCTTGTGCACGGCCTGCCTGCTCACGCCGAGGGCTGTGCCGATCTCCTCCCAGGACCAGCCCTGCCTGCGTGCGCTGTCCACCTGCAGTGCCTCCAGGCGCTCCACCAGCCGCCGCAGCGCGGCCACCGCCCGCAGCCCCACCCGGGGATCGCGGTCCAGGGCGGCCCGTGCGGCGTCGACCGCTTCTCCTGCTTCCGATCCGGCCATGTCTGTCAACCTAAGATGACATGGAGGGGATGTCAACCCCGGTTGACGGCGAAAGGAGTAAGGTGCCGCCATGGCGAAGACGGAGATCTCACTCGACACCGAACTGGTCGTCGAGGTCATGGTGTTGAGCGGGATCGGCAATCCCCGCGACGCGATCGAGGCGGTCGTGCGCGACTACGTCGCGCGCGGCCACCGTACGGAGACGCGCACGGGCGAGGAGGCGGAAGCCCGGCTGCGGGAGATCGACACAACGCCCAGGATCCAGGAAGGCTGACTCCGGCGCAGGCGGGGAGAGGGCCGCGAGGCGGCCGGAAGCGTTCGCGGCGTTCACGGCGTACGTGTCCCCGGCCGGTACCGGCCGGGGACACGTACGCCGGGCCTGCTCCGGCGGGGTCAGCCCCGCCGGAGCAGGCCCGGAGGCGTCAGGAAGCGCCCGGAGGCGTCAGGAACCCTGGGAGTCCTCCCCGTCCCGTGCGGACGCCTTGCCGCCCTCGGCCGCCCGCCGCAACCGAGGATGGCGACGGGCGCTCTGCTGCTCGCTGACGGCCTCGCCGACCATCGCCCGGATGGCCTCGCGCGCCCCGCGCAGCGGATGGTGGCGGGGCGGCCCGGCGCCCGGGTCCTCGCGCAGCTCCTTCACCAGCGACCAGCACAGCGCCAGCATCACCACGACGAAGGGCAGCGCCACCAGGATCGTCCCCGTCTTCAGCCCCTCCAGGCCGCCGGCGACCAGCAGCACGGCGGCCACCGCCGCCATCAGCACACCCCAGGTGACGACCAGCCACTCGCGCGGGTGCAGCGCGCCGCCGGAGGTCAGCGAACCCATCACCAGGGAGGCGGAGTCGGCGCTGGTGACGAAGTAGGTCATCACCAGGATCATCGCGATCACCGAAGTGACCGTGCCCAGCGGCAGGGCGTCCAGCAGACCGAACAGCGAGGCCTCCACGCCGTCCTCCAGCCTTCCGGCCATGTCGGCCTCGCCGGTGGCGTCCAGCCGCATGGCGCTGCCGCCCATCACGCAGAACCAGACGACCGTGGCACCGCTGGGCACCAGCAGGACGCCGGTCAGGAACTCGCGGATGGTGCGGCCGCGGGAGATGCGGGCGATGAAGGTGCCCACGAACGGCGCCCACGACAGCCACCAGGCCCAGTAGAAGATCGTCCAGGTGCCCAGCCACTCCTTGCTGCCGAACGCGCCGGTCCGGGAGGAGAGCACGACCAGGTCCTGGAGGTAGGCGCCGACTCCGGCCGGGATCGCGTCGAGGATGAACACGGTCGGACCCAGCAGGAAGACGAAGAGCATCAGCAGGGCCGCGAGTACCACGTTCATGCTGCTGAGCCACTTGATGCCCCGGTGCAGCCCGGAGAACGCCGAGATGACGAACGCGGCCGACAGCACCAGGATGATGAGCAGCTGCAGCTCCCGGCTGTCGTCCCAGCCGACCGTCAGGTTCAGGCCCTTGGCCACCTGCAGGGCCCCCAGGCCCAGACTGGTGGCGGTGCCGAAGACCGTGGCGAAGACGGCCAGCAGGTCGATGATCCGGCCGGGCCAGCCGTTCGCGCGGCGCTCGCCCAGCAGCGGGACGAAGACCGAACTGATGCGGTTGCCGCGGCCCTTGCGGAAGGTGACGTAGGCCAGCGCGAGACCGGCCACGCCGTAGATCGCCCAGGGGTGCAGCGTCCAGTGGAAGAAGGAGTACTCCAGCGCGACGCGCTCGGCGGCGCCGGTGCCGCCCTGGACGTCACCGAAGGGCGGCGGGTCGACGTAGTACGTCAGAGGCTCGCCGACGCCGTAGAACATCAGGCCGATGCCCATGCCGGCGCTGAACATCATCGCGATCCACGCCAGGTTGGAGAACTCCGGCTCGTCGGAGTCCTTGCCGAGCCTGATCCGGCCGAAGCGGCTTACCGCGATCACCAGGCACAGCACCAGGAAGAGGTCGGCTGCCAGGGTGAACAGCCAGCCGAAGTTGCCCAGTACCCAGTTCAGCGCGGTGGTGGAGGCGGAGGAGAAACCGTCCGTGCCGATGGCTGCCCAGGCCACCACGGCCAGCACGGCCACCACCCCGATGGCGATCACCTTGGTGTCCGGGGGCGGGTCCTTCCGGGCCGTCTCCGGGGCGGGTTCCTGGGGCGGATTGCTTACATCGGTGCTCATATCACCCAACTATGAAATGGTTCTTCCGGTTCGTCGGACGGGCGCGCCGAGCGGCCGCGAGCCGTCCGATGGCGCATCGTGGTCCCGCATGCCCGCCACCGGTAGGGTCTAGACGGCGCGACAGCCTGTTCGAGACACAAGAGAGACCGCGTGGAAACGACACACACCGAGACAGGCCGCGTGCTGATCGCCGCGGACAAGTTCAAGGGGTCGCTCACCGCCGCCCAGGTGGCCGAGCACACCGCGGCCGGGATCCGCCGGGCCCGCCCCGGCATCGAGGTCGATGCGCTGCCCGTCGCGGACGGCGGCGACGGCACCGTCGACGCGGCGGTCGCCGCCGGGTTCGCGCTGCGTCAGACGGCGGTCACCGGGCCGCTGGGCAAGGCGGTCACCGCCTCCTACGCGCTGCGCGGCGACACCGCCGTGGTGGAGATGGCCCAGGCGTCCGGCCTCCAGAAGATGCCCGAGGGCGTCCTCGCCCCGCTGTCGGCCACCACCTACGGCACCGGCGAGATGCTGCTGGCGGCACTGGAGGCCGGAGCGCGCACGATCGTCCTGGGTGTGGGCGGCTCCGCCACCACCGACGGCGGCGCGGGCATGCTCACCGCGCTCGGCGCCCGCTTCCTCGACGCCGGCGGCAGGCCGCTGCAGCCCGGCGGCGGACCGCTGCGCCACCTGGCGACGGCCGACCTGTCGGGTCTGGACCCGAGGCTGAGGGACATCGAGGTCGTCCTGGCGAGCGATGTCGACAACCCGCTCACCGGTCCGCACGGAGCCGCGGCCGTCTACGCCCCCCAGAAGGGGGCGCGGGAGGCGGACGTGGAGCTTCTGGACGCCGCGCTCGCCCACTACGCCCGCGTGCTGGAGGGCGTCCTCGGCCCGCGCGCCGCGCACCTGGCACAGCGGCCCGGCGCGGGCGCGGCCGGCGGTGTCGGTTACGCCGCCCTGGCCGCGCTCGACGCCTCCTTCCGGCCCGGCATCGAGGTGCTGCTGGAGGTGCTGGGCTTCGCCGAGGCCCTGGAGCGCGCCGATCTGGTGATCACCGGCGAGGGCTCGCTGGACGCCCAGACCCTGCGCGGCAAGGCCCCCGCCGGGGTGGCCGCCGCCGCCCGGCGGGCGGGCCGGCCCGTGGTCGCGGTGTGCGGGCGCCTGGCCATCGGCGAGGAGGAGATGCGGGCCGCCGGGATCGAGGCGGCGTACGCCCTGACCGACCTCGAACCGGACCCGGCCGTCTGCATGGCGCAGGCCGGGCCGCTGCTGGAACGGGCGGCCGGAAGGCTGGCGGCCGACCGCCTGTGACCCGCCCTCGGGGCGTGTCGTGAAAGTCCCGTCCGCGGGGCGGCGCCACGCACGCCCTCCCCGGCCTCCGGCCGGGGGTGCCCCACGCCGCGTTGGCGGGCCCCGGGGCGGCACGCTGCGCTCCCGGCCCTCCGCCTTGTAGTCGCCCGCGCCTGACGCCGCCCCGCGCGCCCTGCGGGCGCACGACGCCGCATCCACAACACGCCGAAGGCCCGGACCGCACCGCGAGGTCCGGGCCTTCGGCCTGTCCGGCGCGGCCCTTCTCCCGCGCTCCCCCGCGCCCTCTCCCGTGACGCCCCGCCGTCCGCCCGGGAGCGGAGGGCGCAGGTCCGCTGTGCCCGTGCACAGCCGGGCCCGGGCACCTCTGGTCACCGGCAGCGATTCGCCCACCGGCCGTGGACGGCCCTTCACGGCCGGTGCTGGGGTGAGCGCCGTGATCCCGGTGGAGCCCACCGGGGGACAGGACGGAAGAAGAGGAGGGCCGATGACGGCCGCTTCGCTGGAGGTCCGGGAGGTGTCCGTGGGCTACGGCCCGGTACGGGCGCTGAACTCGGTCTCCGTTGATGTACCCGAGGGCGCGGTGGTCGCCGTCCTCGGCGGCAACGGCGCCGGCAAGACCACCCTGCTGCGCGCCGTCTCGCGCACCCTGCGCTTCCACGGCGGGACGATCGCCTCCGGCACGGTCTCCTTCGCCGGACGGCGGCTGAACGGCCTGACCCCCGCTCAGGTGGTGGCCGCCGGAGTGGTGCAGGTGCCCGAGGGGCGGCAGGTGTTCGCCCGGATGACCGTGGCCGACAACCTCCGCGCCGGCGCGCTGGGCGCGGCCGGGGGCCGCCGGGCGGCCGCCGAGGCGCAGGCGCGGGTCCACGAACTGTTCCCGGTGCTGGCCGAGCGGGCGCACCAGCGGGCCGGGCTGCTCTCCGGCGGCGAGCAGCAGATGCTCGCCATGGGACGGGCTCTGATGGCCCGCCCCAAGCTGCTGCTCCTGGACGAACCCTCCCTCGGTCTGGCTCCCCTGATGGCCGACCGGATCGCCGAGACCGTGCGGGAGATCAACGCCCAGGGCACCTCGGTGCTGCTGGTCGAGCAGAACGCGGCGATCGCGCTGCGACTGGCCTCCTCGGCGGTGGTCCTGGAGGTGGGGGAGGTGGTCCTGGCCGGGGAAGCGGACGAACTGGCCGCCTCCGACGAGGTGCGCCGCCGCTACCTGGGCGTCACCGACGAGGCAGGGCACCCCGGCGCCCCGGAGGGCGCCGGCGCCGAGGACCTGCCCGGGAGCGTGTCCGGAGGAGCCCCGCGCCCGGCCGCGACCCTGCGCAGGTGGTCGGCGTGAGGAACTCCGGCACCCGGGAACCGGCACAGGCACCGGCACCCGCCGGGGAGGACGTCCCCGCGCTGCGGGTGGAAGGCCTCACCGTCCGCTTCGCCGGGCTCACCGCGCTGGACGCCGTCTCCTTCACCGTCGAGCCGGGCAGCGTCCACGCCGTCATCGGCCCCAACGGCGCGGGCAAGTCCACCACCTTCAACGTCCTGTCCGGCGTCTACCGCGCGACCGCGGGCAGCGTCCGCTTCGGCGACGAGGAGCTGACCGGGCTGGCGCCGCACGCGATCGCCTCCCTCGGCGTGGCCCGCACCTTCCAGAACATCGCGCTCTCCCCGTACGCCACGGTCGCCGACACGCTGATGCTCGGCCGCCACCGGCTGACCCGCACCGGCTACCTGGCCGCCGGACTCCGGCTGCCGCGGGCCGCGCGCGAGGCGGCCCGGCACCGCGAACGGGTGCGGGAGATAGCCGAGTTCACCGGTCTGGAGCCCTATCTGGACCAGCCCGCCGGCTCATTGCCCTACGGGCTGCAGAAACTCGTCGAACTCGGCCGCGCGCTGTGCATGGAACCCCGGCTGCTGCTCCTGGACGAGCCCGTGGCCGGCATGACCGCCGACGAACGCCGCCGCACCGCCTCCCTGATCGCGGGCGTGCGCGAGGGGCTCGGCATCTCGATCGTCCTGGTGGAGCACGACATGGGAATGGTGATGCGGCTCGCCGACGCGGTGACCGTACTCGACTTCGGCCGCAGGATCGCCGACGGCACACCCGACGAGGTCCAGCGCGACCCCGCGGTCGTCCGCGCCTATCTGGGACAGGAGGCGGCGAGCGCATGACGACCTTCGTCGAACTACTGCTGAGCGGGCTGTCCATCGGCTCGGTCTACGCGCTGATCGCACTCGGCTTCGTGATCATCTTCAAGGCGACCGAGGTGGTGAACTTCGCCCACGCCTCACTGCTGCTGGCCGGCGGCTACCTGACCGCCGTCCTCCGGGACGACATCGGGTTCTGGGCGGCCCTGCTGGTGGGTGTCGCGGGGGCGGCGGCGGTGGGCGCGCTGGTGGAGTTCCTGGTGATCCGCCGCTACCGCGGACACGACCACAGCGTGCTGGCCATCGTCACCATCGGCGTCGACATCGTGCTGGTCACCGAGCTGACCCGGCAGATCGGCGCCCGTGTCCTGCCCATGGGCGACCCGTGGGGCGGCCGGGTGCTCACCTTCGGATCGGTCAGCATCCCGCAGACCCGGGTGGCCGCCTTCGTCACCGCGGCCCTCATCATCGGCGCCTTCCTGCTGGCCTTCCGCTTCACCTCCTGGGGCGTGGCGATGCGGGCGGTGGCCGAACACCCCGAGACCGCGGCGCTGATGGGCATCCGGCTGGGCCGGGTCTCCTCCTCGGCCTGGGCGGTGGCGGGAGCGCTGGCCACGGTCGCCGCCCTGTTCCTGACCGTCTTCCCCACCCCCGGCCTGGAGCGCGGCACCTCCCTGGTGGCGCTCAAGGCCTTCCCCGCCGCGATCCTGGGCGGACTGGACTCCACAACCGGGGCCCTGGTCGGCGGACTGGTCATCGGCGTCACCCAGTCCATGGCCGCCGGCTACCAGAGCGACCTGGCCTTCCTGGGCCGGGGCATCGGCGACCTCGCCCCCTATCTGGTGATGCTCCTGGTCCTGCTGGTGCGCCCGGCGGGCCTGTTCGGAACGAGGGAGCTGTCCCGTGTCTGAGTCCACCACCGCAGCGACCACCGGACCCGCCGGGGCGGCCGGGGAATCCGGGGCGTCCGGGTCCGCCACCGGGCGCGGCCGCCGGGCCCGCGCCCGCCTCCGGCCGCCGCGCCGCGCCAATGCGTACACGGTGGCCGCGGCGGGCCTGCTGCTGCTCGCCCTGCCCTTCTACCTCGACCGCTTCTGGCTCCAGGCCGGGCTGCTGGCCATGGCCGCCGCCATCGGCGCGATCGGGCTGAACCTGCTGACCGGCGCCACCGGCCAGCTCTCCCTGGGCCACTCCTTCTTCCTCGCCGTCGGCGCGTACGGCTACTGCGTACTGGCCGGCGACCGCGACGGGGAGCTGGCCGGCCTGGGCCTGCCCGGCTGGCTGGCGGTGACCGGCGCGGTGGCCATGGCCGGTGCGGCGGGCGGGCTGTTCAGCCCGATCGCCGGGCGGCTGCGGGGCGCCTACCTGGGCATCGCCACCCTGGCACTGGTCTTCATCGGCCAGCACGTGCTGCTCAACGCACACGACCTGACCGGCGGTTACAACGGCCGCCCGGTCCCGCCGCTGTCGCTGCTGGGCATCACCTTCGACGACACCGAGACCGTGGTCGCCGCCGTGCCGTTCCAGTCGATGGAGAAGCTCTGGTACGCCGGGCTGGCCCTGCTGGCGGTGTGCGCCTTCTTCGCGCACGGCGTGCTGCGCGACCGCCCCGGCCGGGCGCTGAACGCCATCCGCGACCACCGGATCGCGGCCGGGGTGATGGGCGTGCCGGTGGCCCGCCAGCGGGCGGGGGTGTTCGTCCTGTCCTCGATGTACGCGGGCCTGGCCGGGGTGCTGCTGGCACTGGTCTTCCAGCAGACCGTGCCCGAGTACTTCGGCATCGTCCTGGCCCTGGAGTACCTGGCCATGATCGTCATCGGCGGTCTCGGCTCGGTCTCCGGAGCCGTCACGGGGGCCGTGTTCGTCACCCTGCTGCCCCAGATCCTCACCCGCTACAGCGAGGCACTGCCCCTGGTCTCCGCCCCCGGCACGGGCGGGGTCGCACCGGGCGAGATGTCCCGCTACCTGTACGGCGCCGCGATCGTGGCGATCGTGCTGTTCCTGCCGGGCGGCCTGGTGCGGCTCGCCGCCCGCCGCGGTCACACCCAGAAAGACGAGGCATGAAGACTGTGAAGACGCAGAAGAAGCACACGGCGCGCACCGCCGCGGTGGTCGCCGCGACCGCCCTCGCCCTCATCGCCACCGGATGCAGCTCCAAGGCGGGCGGTGGCGACTCCGGCGGCACCGGCGCCGACGGCGTGCGGACCGACAAGGGCGTGACGGACGACACCATCCGCATCGGCGCCCTCACCGACATGACCGGTGTCTACGCCTCCCTGGGCAAGAGCGTCACCCAGGCCCAGCAGCTCTACATCGACAAGATCAACGCCGACGGCGGGATCTGCGGGCGGAAACTGGAGCTGACCGTCCGCGACCACGGCTACGACGCGGGCAAGGCCATCCCGGCCTACACCGAGCTGCAGCCCAAGGTGGTGGGCTTCGTGCAGTTCCTCGGCTCGCCGTTCGTCAGCGCGGTCAAGGAGCGCATCGACGGTCAGCACAAGGTGCTGGTGCTGCCGCAGGCCTGGTCCGCCGACCTGCTGGGCAGCGAGTACATCCGGGTCATCGGCGCCACCTACGACGTGGAGACGGTCAACGCGATCGAGTTCCTGCTGGAGGAGGGGAGGATCGCCGAGGGCGACAAGCTCGGCCACGTCTACTTCGAGGGCGACTACGGCGAGAACGCCCTCAAGGGCGCGCAGTACGCGGCCGAGAAGGCCGGGCTGACCCTGGTGGAGCAGAAGATCAAGCCGACCGACGAGGACATGTCCGCCCAGGTGGCGGCGTTCAAGAAGGCCGGTGTGAAGGCCATCGTGATCAGCGCCGGGCCGCGCCAGGCGGCCTCCCTGGTCGGAGTGTCGGCGGCCGGCGGCCTGAACGTGCCGATCATCGGCAACAACTCGGCGTTCGCGCCGCAGCTGCTGAAGACCCAGGCCGGTCCGGTCCTGCAGAAGGACTACTACGTGGCCGCCTCGACCCTGCCCATCGGGTCGGAGGAGCCGGAGCCGGCCAGGCTGGCCCGGGAGTACGCCAAGGCCTACCCCGACGACATCCTCGACAACGGTGTGGCCGCGGGCTGGAGCGCCGCCTCCGTCTTCGGCGCGGCGCTGAAGCAGGCGTGCGACGACAAGGACCTCACCCGGGAGGGTGTGGTCAGGGCGCTGACGTCCATGGAGGACCACGACGGGGGCTTCGGCATCCGGCACGACTTCACCGACCCGAAGCTGCCCTCGACGCGGGAGACCTTCATCCTCAAGCCGGACGGGAAGACCAAGGGCGGGCTGAAGGTGCTCCGCGAGGCGGAGGCGTCCAAGAACGCGCAGGCGTTCTCCTTCGAGGAGTGACCGTCGGGGAGTGACCGCGCGCCGGCCGGACGGTGCGGGGCTCGGGTGCCGGACTCGTCCGGGCCCGGGCCCCGCGGCGTTCACCGCAGGGCCCGCCCGCGAGCCCCC
>NZ_JAKMAY010000196.1:0-11186 GCF_022015835.1 Streptomyces sp. ICN903
AGACAGGAGCCGGCCATTCCGCCCGGCCCGGCCCCCGCCGCGGAACCCGAACCCGGACCGCCGCGCGATCCCGAGCCCGAGCACACCTCCCCGCGCGGCCCCGAACCCGGCCCCGAACCCGGAGCCGAGCCCGAACCGGAGGAAGTACGGCAGCCGCCGCCCGGCAGGAGCCCGGCGCCCGGAGAGGGCGGGGAGTCCGCCGCCCGGGAGGAAGAGGGCACGGACGGGGCCGCCGAGCCCGGCGACGGCCGCTTCAAGGTGGTCCTGGACAACTTCGAGGGCCCCTTCGACCTCCTCCTCCAGCTCATCTCCCGGCACAAGCTGGACGTCACCGAGGTCGCCCTGTCGAAGGTCACCGACGAGTTCATGGCGCACATCCGCGCCATGGGCCCCGACTGGGACCTCGACCAGACCACCGAGTTCCTGGTCGTCGCCGCCACCCTGCTCGACCTGAAGGCCGCGCGGCTGCTGCCCGCCGCCGAGGTCGAGGACGAGGCGGACCTCGCCCTGCTGGAGGCGCGCGACCTGCTCTTCGCCCGGCTGCTGCAGTACCGCGCGTACAAGCAGGTCGCCGAGATCTTCGACGGCCGCCTGGCCGCCGAGGCGCGCCGCCACCCGCGTACGGTGGGACTGGAGCCGCACCACGCCGAGCTGCTGCCCGAGGTGGTCATCAGCATCGGCCCCGAGGGCTTCGCCCGGCTCGCGGTCAAGGCGATGCAGCCCAGACCGGAACCGCAGGTCTACGTCGACCACATCCACGCCCCGCTGGTCAGCGTGCGCGAGCAGGCGGAGATCCTGGTGGCCAGGCTGCGGGAGCTGGGCGAGGCGAGCTTCGCGTCGCTCACCGAGGACGCGGCCGACACACTCACCGTCGTCGCCCGCTTCCTGGCGCTGCTGGAGCTCTACCGCGAGCGCGCGGTCGTCCTCGAACAGGAGGAGGCACTCGGCGGCCTCACCGTGCGCTGGAGTGGCGGGGAGGCGACTCGGCCGCTGGTCACCGACGAGTTCGACGCCGGTGACGGCGCGGGCAGGAGCACAGGCGACGACGGGAAGGACGGCCTCGGATGAGCACGGACACGGGAACGGACCCGGGCGCGGCCGGGACGGGAGCGGGCACGGAAGCGGCCGGGGAGCCCCACCCGCCGGCCGGCGCCTTCGCCGTCGCCGAGCTGGACCTCAAACCCGCCCTGGAGGCGGTGCTGATGGTCGTCGACGAGCCGGCCACCGAGGAGCACCTGGCCAAGGTGCTCCAGCGCCCCCGGCGCGCGATCGCCGTGGCGCTGCGCGAGCTGTCCGACGAGTACGCCCGGCAGGGCCGCGGCTTCGACCTGCGGCTGGTCGCCGGCGGCTGGCGGTACTACACCCGCCCCGAGTACGCCGACGCCGTGGAGAGCTTCGTCCTGGACGGCCGGCAGGCCCGGCTGACCCAGGCCGCGCTGGAGACCCTGGCCGTGGTCGCGTACCGTCAACCGGTCAGCCGCTCGCGGGTCTCGGCCGTGCGCGGTGTGAACTGCGACGGGGTCATGCGCACCCTCCTCCAGCGCGGGCTGATCGAGGAGGCGGGCACCGAACCCGAAACAGGTGCGATCCTGTACAGGACGACGAACTACTTCCTGGAGCGGATGGGCCTGCGCGGTCTGGACGAACTTCCGGAACTGGCGCCCTTCCTCCCCGAGGCGGACGCGGTCGAGGCCGAGAGCCAGGAGGGTGTGCCGTCGTTCGACGTGGACGACAGCGGCGATTCCCAGACTTAGAGACAGTTAGACGGAAACCTTGATGCGAAGCAGCGGCAGGAACAGCAACCGGAACCACCGGGGCGCGGGCAACAGCCGCGACGACAGGCAGAAGCGCGCGGGCCGCCCCCGCCCGGAGGAGCGCCGTTACGACGCCGGCTCCGGCGGCAGGCCCGACAAGCCGGGCAGGTCCGGCGGGCCGGGCAAGTCCGCCAAGCCCGGCGGGGCCAAGGGCCAGGACCGGCGGCAGGGACAGGAGGGCCGGCAGGGGCAGGGCCCCGGGGGCGCCTCCCGGGGCGGGCCCAAGGCCGGCCCCGGGCAGGGCCCCAAGGCCGGTCCCAGGCAGGGCGGCAAGGGCGGTCCCAGGCAGGGCGGCAAGGGCGGAGCCCGCGGGCGTTCGGTCCCGGCGCGCCCCCGCGAGTACGACGCCCAGATCGAGGAGCGCAACCGCGCACGGCACGCCAAGCCGGCGCTGAAGCTCCCCAAGACCTTCGGCGAGGCGGAGGGCGAGAGGCTGCAGAAGGTCCTGGCCCGCGCCGGCATGGGCTCGCGCCGGGCCTGCGAGGAGCTGATCGACCAGCGCCGGGTCGAGGTCAACGGCGAGATCGTGGTCGAGCAGGGGCTGCGGGTGGACCCGGAGAAGGACGAGATCAAGGTCGACGGCCTGACGATCGCCACGCAGTCCTACCTGTTCTTCGCGCTCAACAAGCCCGCCGGCGTCGTCTCCTCCATGGAGGACCCGGAAGGCCGCCAGTGCCTGGGCGACTACGTCACCAACCGCGAGACCCGGCTGTTCCACGTCGGCCGCCTCGACACCGAGACCGAGGGCCTGATCCTGCTCACCAACCACGGCGAGCTGGCCCACCGCCTCACCCATCCCCGCTACGGCGTGGCGAAGACCTACCTCGCCGCGATCCAGGGGCCCATCCCGCGCGACCTGGGCAAGCGGCTCAAGGACGGCGTCAAGCTGGAGGACGGCTACGCCCGCGCCGACCACTTCAAGGTCGTGGAGAACACCGGCAAGAACTACCTCGTCGAGGTCACCCTCCACGAGGGCCGCAAGCACATCGTCCGCCGCATGCTCGCCGAGGCCGGCTTCCCCGTCGACAAGCTGGTGCGCACCCGCTTCGGCCCCATCGCGCTGGGCGACCAGAAGTCCGGCTGGCTGCGCCGGCTGACCAACACGGAGGTCGGCATGCTGATGCGAGAGGTCGACCTCTAGGCCGCCGCCCGCCGCCCAATGTCGGCCCCGGCCAGGGGAAAACCCCTGGCCGGGGCCGGTGCGCACCCGCCAGGATGGGCGCATGACACATTCCGCGGACTCCGCGAGACGTCCGGCGACCGGAACCCTGCTCGGGCTGGCCATCGGGGACGCCATGGGCTTTCCCACCGAGTTCAACGACGTCCCCTCGATCCTCGCCAAATGCGGCCCCTGGCGGTCGATGGAGCTGCCCCGGCCCGCGTTCGTCACCGACGACACCCAGATGACGCTCGCCTTGGGGCGCGGACTGCGCACGGCCGCCGAAGACGGCCCCCTGACACCCGCGCGCATGCTCCGTCCGGTGCGCGATGAGTACGTGGAGTGGTGGCGCTCGCCCGAGAACAACCGGGCTCCCGGCCGCACCTGTCTGGTGGCCTGCGAGCGACTCGGCCACGCCGAGCTGCCCTGGCAGGAGGCGAGTCAGCTGGGCTCCAAGGGGTGCGGCGCGAACATGCGGGTCGCACCGCTCGGGCTCGTGCTCGGACTCGACGACGACCGCAGAGCCGGAGCCGCCCAGCTCCAGTCGGCGCTCACCCACGGCCACCCCACGGCTCTGGCCGCGAGCGACCTGACCGCGTACGCCGTCCACCTCACGGCCGGGGGCACACCGCCCGGCGAGCTGCCCGGCCTCCTGCGCGCGTACGCCCGCGAGCAGCGCACCGTCTACCGGGAGCAGTGGCTCGGCGACCTGTGGCGGCTCGCCCACGACCCGTCCCCGCAGTCCTTCGCGGCACGCGGCTGGGACGAGTGTCTCGGCGTTCTCGACCGGCTGGACGCCGCACTGCGGGCACCCGATCCCGAGGCCGACCCGTGCCTGGCCACGGGTGAGGGCTGGATCGCCGAGGAGGCACTGGCCACCGGCCTGCTGTGCTACCTGCTCTTCCCCGACGAACCGGTGACGGCCGTGCGGCGGGCCGCCTGCTCCAGTGGCGACTCCGACTCCATCGCCTGCCTGACCGGCGCCTTCGTCGGCGCCCGCCACGGTGTGGCGGGCTGGCCGCGGGAATGGGCCGAGCGGATCGAGTACCGGGACGAACTGCTGGCGCTCGGCACCCTGTGGGACGGCGCCTGAACCCCGGCCGCGGCGCCGCCCCGGCCAGGGGAAAACCCCTGGCCGGGGCCGGTGCGCACCCGCCAGGATGGGCGCATGGCCACTCCGATCGCCGCCGCCGGTCTGCCCGACCTGCGCCCCGTGCTCGCCCAGCAGCGCCACCCCCTGGTCCTCGCGACCGTCTCCGGAGCGCACCTGTACGGCTTCCCCTCCCGTGACTCCGACGTCGACCTGCGCGGGGTCCATCTGCTGCCGGTGGAGGAGCTGATCGGACTGCGGGAGGGCGAGGAGACCGTGAGCCGGATGTGGGACCGGGACGGGACCGAACTGGACCTGGTCACCCACGACCTGCGGAAGTTCGTCCGGCTGATGCTCCGCCGCAACGGCTATGTCCTGGAGCAGCTGCTGTCCCCGCTGGTGGTGCACACCACCGAGGCGCACGCCGAGCTGGCCGCCCTCGCGCCCACTGTGCTCACCCGGCACCACGCCCACCACTACCGGGGTTTCGCCGGCACCCAGTGGCGGCTGTACGGCAGGACCGGTGAGCTCAAGCCGCTGCTCTACACCTTCCGCGCGCTGCTCACCGGCATCCATCTGATGCGCACCGGCGAGGTCTGCGCTCATCTGCCCACCCTCGCGGAGGAGGTGAGGGAGGCGCCCGGCCACCTTGCCGGCCTGATCGAGGCCAAGGCCGAGGCCGAGCACGGGTCGGCCCCGCTGGACGGCGGGGACGCCGAGCGCGTACGCGCGGACGTCGAGGCGCTGCACGCCGTACTGGCCGACGCCCGGGACGCCTCCCGGCTCCCGGACGAGCCCTCGGGCCGGGACGCCCTCCACGACCTGGTCGTCCGGGTCCGCACGGAGACCGGGTGGCCGGCTCAGACGTAGGTGCGGCGGACGCGGACCAGGAAGTCCTCCACCCGGGCGCGGTCCGGTTCGGCGGGCAGCGGGGTGCCGGCGGCGGCTCCGTCCACCTCCTCGCGGAGGCGGGCCAGCCAGGACTCCACCTCGGGCCAGGGCACCTCGCCGTGCCGGACGGCCAGCAGACGGTCGCGGTACGGACCGGCGTCCAGGACGAGTTCCCCGGTGCGCAGCAGATCACGGCAGGACAGCAGCAGCCGCGCCAGGTGCATGGCCTGCTTCCAGCGGATCTCGCCGTGGCTGCGCAGCCGTGCCCGCAGCCTGCGGTGCTGCCCCTCGGCGTACCCGGCGAAGGTGCGGTGCACGTCCCGGGAGAGGAACGCGCCGCGCAGGGCCAGAAGCTCCCGGCCGGTTTCGTCCAGGCGTTCGACGATGGGGGAGTGCAGGCACTCCAGGATGTTCGGGTTCGCGGCCAGCCCCAGCGAGCAGAAGCGCTCCAGCTCCCAGGAGAACTCCTCCGGGCGCGGGCCCTCCACATGGGTCGGTGGCTTGTCCAGGCGCCAGAAGAGCGGGGTCGGCGCGGCGTACACGCCGCGCCGGTCGGTGTCGCTGTCCTCGGTCGCCAGACCGAAGGCGCGCGAGCCCATCACGCAGGAGTAGACCGTGTGGTCGCGCACCAGGTCGTGCGGTGCCGGGCCGTGCGGCACCGGACCGTGCGGGGCCTGATCGTGCGGGGCGGGTATGCCGGGCGCGGAGGACATGGCCGCGATTGTGGCACGCGGCCGTCTCGCAGGGCGGGCGCGGAGGCGGGAGCCGGAGCGGCGCCTCTACGCTGGTCGGGACAGCAGTACAGCCGCGGACGCAGGGGAGCGAGCAGGTGACGGTACGAGCGGTGCGGGGCGCCGTGCGGTTGGACCGGGGCGCGGCCGGGCGGGAGGCCGGGCGCGCGGACGAGCGGGCCTCGCGGCCGCTCACCGGGGTTCCGGAGCGCGGCGTGCCGGCGGCCGGCGACCCGGCCGGTGCCCGGCCCACCGCCGCCCTCGGCCCGCGCGGCGGCCTCCCCGCCGCCCCGCGCAGGGGCGTCGCACGGTGAGGACCGCGCTCGTCATCGGCACCGGACTGATCGGTACCTCCATCGCCCTGGCGCTGGCCGGGCGCGGGGTGCGGGTGCACCTGGAGGACCACGACGCCGACCAGGCGCGTACCGCCGCGTCCCTGGGCGCGGGGACCGACCGGCCGCCGGAGGGGCCGGTGGACCTCGCCGTCGTGGCCGTGCCGCCCGCCCACATCCCCGCCGTCCTCGCCGCGGCCCAGCGCCGGAAGGCGGCACGCGGCTACCTGGACGTCGGCAGCGTCAAGGGCGGGCCGCGCCGGGAGGCCCGGGCACTGGGCTGCGACCCGGCCACCTACCTGGGCACGCACCCGATGTCCGGACGCGAGATCTCCGGCCCGCTGGCCGCCACCGCCGACCTCTTCGAGGGACGGCCCTGGGTGCTGACCCCCACCCCGGAGACCGAGACCGAGGTGCTCAACCTCGCGCTGGAGCTGGTCTCGCTCTGCCGCGCCGTCCCCGTGGTGATGGACGCCGACGCCCACGACCGGGCCGTCGCCCTGGTCTCGCACACCCCGCAACTGCTGTCCAGCCTGGTCGCGGCCCGTCTGGAGGGAGCCGACGAGACGGCCGTGCGCCTGTGCGGCCAGGGCATCCGCGACGTGACGCGGATCGCCGCCTCCGACCCGGGCATGTGGATCGACATCCTCTCCGCCAATCCCGGCCCCGTGGCCGACGTCCTGGCCGCGGTGGCCGGCGACCTGGAGGAGACGGTGCGGGCGCTGCGCGCGCTGGAGTCCGCCGACGAGACCGAGCGCACCGGCGGGGCGGCGGGCATCGAGGACGTGCTGCGCCGCGGCAACAGCGGACGGGCCCGGATCCCGGGCAAGCACGGGCAGGCCCCGGCCGCCTACGAGACGGTGGCGGTGCTCATCAGCGACCGGCCGGGCGAGCTGGCCGGCATCTTCGCCGACGCCGGACGGGTCGGCGTCAACATCGAGGACGTCCGGATCGAGCACGCCACCGGCCAGCAGGCCGGTCATGTCCAGCTCATGGTCGAGCCGAGCGCCGCCCCCGTGCTGGCGGCGGCGCTGCGCGAGCGGGGCTGGGCCATCCGGCAGCAGTAGGGGTCCTCGGCCGACGGTAGCCTTGTGCCGGACGGGGAGGGCGTGCCGGCGTTCCCCTCGCCGGCGCCCCGCGCCCGCGTCCCGACCCGTGCTCCGAGCAGTTCGAGAAAGGTGCCCGACACCGTGGCAGCAACCTCCCGGCAGGCGTCCTCCGTGTCCCCGGACGCCCCGGCCCCCGTCATCGTCGCCATCGACGGCCCCTCCGGCACGGGCAAGTCGAGCACCTCCCGGGCCGTGGCGGCCAAGCTCGGCCTGAGCTACCTGGACACCGGTGCGCAGTACCGCGCGATCACCTGGTGGATGCTGACCCACGACATCGACGTGCGGGACGCCGAGGCCGTCGCCGCCGCAGCGGACCGCCCCGAGATCCTCTCCGGCACCGACCCGGCCGAGCCGACCATCACGGTGGACGGCGCGGACGCCTCCGGCCCGATCCGCACCCAGGAGGTCACCGGCGCGGTCAGCGCGGTCAGCGCGGTGCCCGCGGTGCGCGCCAGGATCACCGAACTCCAGCGCGCCATCGCCGCGGGAGCCCCCACCGGCATCGTCGTCGAGGGCCGCGACATCGGCACCACCGTCCTGCCCGACGCGGACCTGAAGATCTTCCTCACCGCCTCGCCCGAGGCCCGCGCGGCCCGGCGCGGCGGCGAGCTGAAGGGCAGCGGCGGCCGCCCTGTCGACCTGGACGCCACCCGCGAGGCCCTCCTCAAGAGGGACGCGGCCGACGCCGGCCGCAAGACCTCGCCGCTGCGCAAGGCGGACGACGCGGTCGAGGTGGACACCACGGAGCTGACCCTGGAGCAGGTCATCGAGTGCGTCGTCACCCTGATCGAAGACAAGCAGCAGGCCAGGTGAGCGCAGTGGACAGGGGCGGCGACCCGGGGCTGCCCAGCGCACGGGGCGCCGCGGTCGGGCGCCGCATCGGGATCGGCCTGATGTACGGGCTGTGGCGGCCCAGGGTGCTCGGCGCCTGGCGGGTCCCGGCGTCCGGGCCGGTGATCCTCGCCGTCAACCACACGCACGCCGTGGACGGCCCGATGCTGATGGGGACCGCGCCCCGGCCGGTGCACTTCCTGATCAAGAAGGAGGCCTTCACCGGCCCCCTCGACCCCTTCCTGACCGGCATCGGCCAGATCGAGGTGGACCGGAAGGCCGCCGACCGCGTCGCGATCACCAGGGCGCTGGGAGTGCTGGGCGCCGGCGGCGTGCTGGGGATCTTCCCGGAGGGCACCCGGGGCGAGGGGGACTTCGCCTCGCTCCGCTCCGGCCTGGCCTACTTCGCCCTGCGGTCGGGAGCGCCCGTCGTGCCCGTCGCGGTGCTGGGGACGGCCGGGAGGCGGGGGCGCGCCATACCCGCCCTGCCTCCGCTGCGGACCCGCGTCGACATCGTGTTCGGCGAGCCCTTCGAGGCGGGCGACGGCAGCGGCAGGCGTACCCGGTCGGCGCTGGACGAGGCGACGGTGCGCATCGGCGAGCGGCTGACGGCCCACCTGACCGACGCCCGGCGCATCACCGGGCGCGGTTAGGCGACACTGGACCTCTGCACCCGCGGCACCACCGCGCCCACCGCGCGGGGCGCCACGGTCCCGGACGGGGACGCGCCCACGGGGCACGCAGAGCCACGGACAACACGCACACACGAGGACAGGACTTCATGAACGAGCAGACCCACGTCGGCGACGAGCACGGGCACGGTGAGCTCGGCGACGCCGAGTACGCGGAGTTCATGGAGCTCGCCGCGCAGGAGGGGTTCGACGCCGAGGACGTCGAGGGGGCGCTCGGCGAGGCCGGGCACGGGCCGCTGCCGGTGCTGGCCGTCGTCGGCCGACCGAACGTCGGCAAGTCGACCCTGGTCAACCGCATCCTCGGCCGCCGCGAGGCCGTCGTGGAGGACCGCCCCGGCGTCACCCGGGACCGGGTCACCTACGAGGCCGAGTGGGCGGGCCGCCGCTTCAAGGTGGTCGACACCGGAGGCTGGGAGCAGGACGTCCTGGGCATCGACGCCTCGGTGGCGGCCCAGGCGGAGTTCGCGATCGAGGCCGCCGACGCGGTGGTCTTCGTGGTGGACGCCACGGTCGGCGCGACCGACACCGACGAGGCGGTCGTCAGGCTGCTGCGCAAGGCGGGCAAGCCCGTGGTGCTGTGCGCCAACAAGGTCGACGGCCCCTCCGGCGAGGCGGACGCCGCCATGCTGTGGTCGCTCGGCCTCGGCGAGCCCCACCCGGTCTCCGCCCTGCACGGCCGGGGCACCGGCGACATGCTGGACGAGGTGCTCAAGGCGCTGCCCGAGGCGCCGCCGCAGACCTTCGGCGGCGGGATCGGCGGGCCGCGCCGGGTGGCGCTGATCGGCCGCCCCAACGTCGGCAAGTCCTCGCTGCTGAACAAGGTGGCGGGGGAGGACCGGGTGGTCGTGGACCAGCTTGCGGGCACCACCCGCGACCCGGTCGACGAGCTGATCGAACTCGGCGGGAAGACCTGGAAGTTCGTCGACACCGCCGGCATCCGGCGCCGGGTGCACCTGACCGAGGGCGCCGACTACTACGCCTCGCTGCGCACGGCCGCCGCCCTGGAGAAGGCCGAGGTCGCGGTCGTCCTCATCGACGTCAGCGAACCGATCAGCGTGCAGGACACCCGCATCATCACCATGGCGGTCGACGCCGGGCGCGCGCTGGTCCTCGCCTACAACAAGTGGGACACCCTGGACGAGGAGCGCCGCTACTACCTGGAGCGCGAGATCGAGACCGATCTCGGCCAGGTGAAGTGGGCGCCGCGGGTGAACGTCTCGGCACGCACCGGCCGCCACATGGAGAAGCTGGTGCCGGCGATCGAGACCGCGCTGGCCGGCTGGGAGACCCGGGTGCCGACCGGGCGGCTCAACGCCTTCCTCGGTGAACTGGTCGCCGCCCACCCCCACCCGATCCGCGGCGGCAAGCAGCCCCGCATCCTCTTCGGCACCCAGGCGGGCACCCGCCCGCCGCGCTTCGTGCTGTTCGCCTCAGGCTTCCTGGAGGCCGGCTACCGCCGGTTCATCGAGCGGAGGCTGCGCGAGGAGTTCGGCTTCGAGGGCACGCCCATCCACATCTCGGTGCGGGTACGCGAGAAGCGCGGGCGCAAGAAGTGAGGTGAGGGGGCGGGGCGGACGCGCCGGTGTCCGCCCCGCCCCCGGAAAGCCGGTGAGGAACGTGCCCCGTCGCGGGGCTCGGTCCTCACCGGTCGTAGGGGCGGCCGTCCCGCGGAGCGGGCGGCAGGACGGCGGGCGCCGGGGCGGCGGGGAGGAAGCCGCCGGCCCGGCGCCCGCCGTGCCAGTGGGCCGTCCCGGTGCCGAAGCCCGTGAACCGCAACTCCTCCTCGCCGCTCCGGTCCCCGGGCAGGGCCCGGAACAGGCGCCGGTACTCGGCGTACAGCGCGTCGTAGATCGGAGTGGCCGGGAAGTGGCCCGACATGGGCTCGTGGGGGGCGCGCATCCCCGGGATCTGGCCGCGGTTGAGATGCGCGCTGTGAGGGCGGGAAGGTTCGTAAGGCTGCACGTCAGTGCCAACGATCACGCCGCCCGGCGGATGCGGGCCCGGCGGGGGGAAACCCCGGTAGGGGGACGCGGGCCGCGGATTCCTCAGGTGCCCGCCAGCGGCATGGCCGCGGCCACCAGGAGGCCGCCCGCCGCGGCCTTCTCCAGTGCGTCGCGCAGCAGGTCCTCGCGCGGCTGCTGCCCGATGGTGCCGACCGGTGCGGCGTAGACGTGGACCGTCCGGCTCCGGTTGGCCGCCGTCCGCCAGTCGTCGGTGACGGGCAGCGGCTGGTGCGCCTGCCACCAGGAGGTGGGCTGTCCGCCGGCGGGGCCCGGCTGGAGGATGGCGTGGAGCCGGCCCATGGCCAGCAGGACGGACCAGCCGCCGACCGGCGCGGGGGCCCGGGCCACGTCGTTCACCGGCATGAAGCCCTGCTCGATGAGGAGCGGCAGGAAGTCGTCGCCAAGGCCGTCGGAGCCGGGGCGGGTGATGGGCGCGGTGGGCTCGACGACGAGGGCGGGGTGGAGCTGGTCGTCGATGAGCACCTGGCCGCAGGTCACGCCCAGCACCGCCTGGCGCGGGGCGGAGGCGGGGTC
>NZ_JAKMAY010000197.1:0-11166 GCF_022015835.1 Streptomyces sp. ICN903
GCCCCCACTCGTCGTCCCGCCGTGCGGCCTCCGTCTCCTGCCCGGGACCGGTGAGCGCGGGCAGGAGGCCGCGCAGTACCGCCCCGGCGTCCCGGGACCGCGTCACCTCCCCCCGCACGCGCGGCTCCGGCATCTGCCCCCACACCGTGTCGGTGGCGGCCCGCATCTCCTCGGAGGGTTCTCCCGCCACGAGCAGGACGTCCGCCTCGGCGGGCGAGTCCGCCAGACGCCCGCCGAGTCCGGCGACGGCCGCCTCCGCCGCCAGCCGTACGGCCGTGGCCCCGGGGCACGCCACCAGCAGGACGCGAGGGGTACGGGCGGTCGGTGCGGCCAGGCGCTCCGACAGGTTCCGCAGGGCGGTGCTCAGGCCCACCGCAGGGCCCCCTCGCGCCAGGCGTACAGCACTCCGCACATCAGCAGGCCGAGGAAGACGAACATCTCCACCACCGCCGTCGTCCCGACCTCCGCGACGACGACCGCCCAGGGGTACATGAACAGCATCTCGACGTCGAAGGCGAGGAACAGCAGCGTCAGCGCGTACCAGCGGGCGTGGAAGCGCGACAGCGCATGCTCGTCGGGGATGTCGCCGGAGAGGAAGGGGGCGGCGAGCAGCGGAGCTGCCCGGACGGCCGTCAACCGGTGCAGCAGACGCAGCCCGGCGACCGCACCGACCGCGAGCAGCAGCATCGCCCCCAGGTCCAGGAACTCCCGCATGGTCTCCTCGCGTCGGTTCGGAGTCGTTCGTCACAGCCCGAGTGGTGAGCGTCCATCCGCCGGTACCCTGCGGGGAATAGTCCATTCCGCGCACCGCTCCCATGGGGGCGGCCCGCCCGTGGTGTCCGTACCGATGCGAGGATCTTCGATGCCCGTCCGTCTCCGTTCCCTGGCCGCAGCCACGGCGATCACGCTGGCGGCCGTTCTGACCGGCTGCTCCGGCGGCTCGGACGAACCCGCGGGCTCGTCCTCCGACGGGCACTCCCACGCCTCGGAGCCAGGGGTCAGCCACATCCACGGCCTCGGCGTCAACCCAGGCGACGGGAAGCTCTACGTCGCCACCCACCACGGCGTCATCGCCGTGGACGACGACGGCTCCGCCGAGCGCGTGAGTGACACCGCCGACTACATGGGCTTCACCGTCGCCGGGCCCGATACCTTCCTCGGCAGCGGCCACCCGCCCGAGGGCAGCGACGAGCCCGCCAACCGCGGTCTGATCAAGAGCACCGACGCCGGGAAGACCTGGAAGACCCTCTCCCTCGGTGGCGAGGTCGACTTCCACGCCCTGGAGCAGGCCCACGGCACCATCTACGGCTACGACAGCACCCACGGCCTGCTGCGCGTCAGCCAGGACGGCAGGAAGTGGGACGAGCGCGCCGAACTGGCCGCCCTGGACATCGCCGTCAGCCCCGCCGACCCCGACACCGTCCTGGCCACCACCCAGGACGGCATCGCCCGCAGTACCGATGGCGGCGAGACCTTCACGGGCGGCGCCGAACCGGCCCTGGCTTTTCTCTCCTGGGCCGGGGAGGACGGCAAGGACGCGCTGTACGGGATCGGTCCCGACGGGTCGCTGCACCGCAGCACCGACGGCGGCGAGAGCTGGAGCGAGACCGGCACCGTGCCCGGCGGGCAGCCCCAGGCCCTGACCGCGGTCACCCCCGACCGCGTCCTGGCCGCCACCGCCGGCGGCGTCTACGAGTCCACCGACGGCGGCAGGACCTTCACCGAGCAGTTGGAGACATCGGCGGGCTAGGCCCTGCCAGACGCCGCGGAGCAGGCGGGATTTGTCAGACAGGGCTAGGGGCCGGGCCCGCTGTTCCTGGCCCCGGGCAGCGGTGGTGAGCGTCAGGCCTCGTCCCCATTCCAGCCTTCGCCGCGCGGTAACCCCTGAGTGTCCGCCGCTGCCCGGTGTACTCGCGGACGCGGGCCGCCTACTCCCCTCGTCGGCCCCGGGGACGCCCGCCTCCCGCGGCACCGACCGCCGGGGCGCGGGACGCTCCCGCCCGGCCCGGCTGAAGAACTGGTCCCGCGGGGTGCGCCGGCGCCTGGTCCGGAGCGGACCACAGGGGTCCGGTAGCCGCCGGCGTGAGAGCGGCGGTGGCGGTCGGAGGTTCGTCCGGCAGGCCCGTGCGGCCGCTCCTCCCGAATCGCTTTCACGCGCAGGCGCGTCTCCGGAACTCCCGGCAGCCGGAAAAGTCCTCACGGCCGGGAGAGGCCGGGGGCGAGGCACCACCACCTCGCCCACCGCGCGGGCTACCGCCCCTGCTCGGACAGCCAGGTGCGGAAGTCCACGATCTGTGCTTCCTGGGTGTTGATCCCCGAAGCCGCCGCCACCTTCAGCTGGGGGTGGTCGGCACGGGACTGCGGCTCGAGGAACTCGATGATGCCGGAGTTGTGGTGGGGGATCATCCGCCGCACGAACTCGACGTCGAACCGCTCGCCCGCCGGCACCTTCCGCAGTTCGGCGACCATGCGCCGCACCTCTGCCTCCATGGCCGCGATCTCCTGCCTCGCCTCCTGGGGGGCCTGCTGCCGGGCCTGCTCGGGTGTGAGGCCGTACCACTTCTTCAGCCAGCGGGTGAACTGGCCGATCTGGTGGCGCTGGTTGGCGATGATGTTGTCCGCGTGGGTGCGGATGCGCGCGTCGGTGCCGCGCTCGCGCTCGAGCCGCGCCATCTCGATCGCCGCCCGGTGGTGAGGGATGATCGCCGCGAAGAAGGTGATTTCCAGCTTCTTCCCGCTCAACCGGGCCAGCGTCTCCCCGAACCGGTATGCCACGGGGGAGGTGGGCAGCGGCTGGATGTGGGCGGTCTTGCTCCGCTCCGCGGTCGCGGCTCCGGCGGAGACCTGGCCGGGGACGCTCCAGGCGGTGGCCGCGGGCGCGGCCACGAGGGCCAGGGCGGCGAGGACGGCCACGGCACCGCGGCGGGGAATCGAGTTGTTCATGGGTTTCCTTCTGAGTGGTTCGCCGGCGGAAGGGCTGCGCGACTGGCGGACAGCCGCGCGATCCCTTTGTCACGACGAGCCCTCGGTATCCCCTCTTCGCTCCCCGGCCACCCGTTCGGCCCCCGTACTCCACCGGACCGGCCGGTGCCGGGGCTCCTCCTCCCCCGCTCGCGACGGTTCGTCCGACGCGCGGCGGCCCCTCGCCCCGCGCGGCGGAGCCGGGAGCCGGCCACGCCCCTGGCCCTGTCCCCGGTCAGGGTTCGGCGGGTGGTCCGGAGGAGTGCAGAACGGCCAGGCGGCCCCGGTACTCCTCCTCGTCGATCTCGCCGCGGGCGAACCGCTCGGCCAGAAGCCGCTCGGCGGAGGACCCCCTGGACGCGCCGGGCCCCTCGGGTGCGCGGGGGCGCCCCCGGGGACGGTCCAGGGCGCGGAAGAGCAGGACCGCCGCGGTGATGACCAGCACCCAGAACAGGAGCATTCCGGCCGACATCGCGAACCACTCCCAGCCGCTGACGCCGTGACCGTTCCAGAACATCATCGTCCGTCACCTCCCGGGCCGGCCGGCGCGGCTGCCGCGTTCGGCGCGCCCGCTCCGGCGTTCCACCCACTGCCGGCATGCCTCCGCGCCGGCCGCGGCGCGGGGGCCGATGGTCCCGGCCGCCGCGGCCGGTCAGCCCAGGGCCGGGCCGCAGGCGATGAGCAGCGGCAGCAGCATGGCGCCGAGGGATCCGGCGGCGATGCCCAGCCGCGTCGCGCGGTGCGGCCCCGCTTCGGGGGTGAGGAGCCGGTACAGGCGGACCGCCGCGCCGGATCCTCCCGCGCCGAAGGCCGCCCGGGGCGTCCGCCCCGCCGCCACCTCGTACATGGCGGCCGCCAGAGTCTCCCGGGAGTGATGGCGCAGTGCCCGATCGTCCGCGGTCATCTCCAGCAGCAGAGCGGTCTGCTCCCGTGCGTGCCGGGCGAGCGGAAGCCCCGGGAAGGTCCTCCCGAACGCCTCCGTCGCCGCGTGGCACAGATGGTGCCGTCCGGCGATGTGGGCCCGCTCGTGCGCGAGTACCGCCTGGAGCTGTTCCCGGGAGAGCGCCCTGAGCGCCCCCCGGGTGACGACCACCCGGCGGGACCGCCCGGGCAGGCAGTAGACGGCAGGGGTGTCGTGGTCCACGATCACCGCGTCGTGCTCGCAGGACGGGCTGCCGAGCACCGCGAGCAGGTCCAGATGGCGGCGCTGCGCACGGCGGGTGCGCCACAGCGTGCACAGGAACCAGCCGGCCGGGAGCAGCACGACGAGGGCGGGCGGCAGGAGCGCGGCGGGATCGGCACCGGCCTGCGACGTCGGACCGAAGGCCGCGGGGAACAGGCCGCAGGCGGTCAGCAGGCCGACCAGTCCGTCGTGCACGTGCCGCTCCCGCAGCGCCACGTGGTAGGCGGCCAGCGCGACGGTCACGGTGAACGTCGCCATCAGCCCGTACCAGACGAGAACCGCCAGCCGGGGCGCGCGGTGCGCCCAGCGCGCCCCGGCCAGCGCGCGTGGGGCGACGGCCCCCACCAGGAGGGCGTATCCGGCGAGGGCCAGGGCCTCCGTCACGTCCCGCTCCGGCGTTTCGCCGCCCGCAGGGCCGAGCGCAGCGCATCCACCTCGTCCGCGGACATCCGCTCGACGAAGCTCAGGAGCGCGCCCGCGGGATCGGGGTTGTCGCCCAGCGCGTCCTGCATCAGTGACGCGGTGTACTGCTGGCGGGTGCAGGTCGGCTCGTACAGCCAGGCCCGCCCCTGCTTCTCGCGGCGGAGCAGGCCCTTGCGGTGCAGGATCTCGGCGACGGTCTTGACCGTGCTGTAGGCGATGGAGCGGGTCCTGCCCAGGTCCACGAGGACGTCCCGCGCCGTGGCCGGGCGCCCCCAGGTCCACAGGCGGTTCATGATCTCCGCCTCCAGTTCGCCCAGCGGTCGCACGGACACTCCCCTCCCGACCGGATCTCCAGCACCGCCGAACCGGCGCCGGTCCATCGTAGTGGCCGGCCGGATCACGGCCACTTTCCCTTGCTCGGGGCCCTCGCCGTGAGGGTATCCGCCAAGCGCCATAGCTCAAGAACGCGGCAGCTGCGCCCGGAGGCCTTGCACGGGATCGGCGACACGAGGAGCATGCCGGCCACCCTGCGCGCCGAGGGACCTCAATTGAAGCTAAGGCGATTAGCTGATTAGTATCCGTGCTCGAACCTTCGCACAGTCGGCCGTCCATCCGGGGCGGCGGCGAAGGCCCCGCCGAGTCTGCGGCAGTCCACGCGGACCCGGGCCGGCGTTCCGTGCCCGGCAGGCGGCCCAGGAAGAAGGAGCTCGTCTCCGTGGCGTCCCACCGTCGTCCCAGGCAACCAGGCCACGCCTACACGACCGTGCTGACCACCGCCGCCGCGGCGGCGGTGGCCCTCACCACGCAGACGGCCCACGCCGATCCCCTGCCGGATCCGAACAAGAAGGGCGTGAAGGCCCAGGTCGACAGGCTCTACGAGCAGGCCACACAGGCCACCGAGAAGTACAACGCCGCCAAGGAGAAGCAGGACAGGCTCCAGAAGCAGGTCGGCGATCTGCAGGACAGCGTCGCGAGCGGCCAGGGGGAGCTCAACGACCTCAGGGACAGCCTGGGCACGCTGGCCACCGCGCAGTACCGCAGCGGCGGGGTGGACCCCTCCGTGCAGCTGTTCCTCTCCTCCGACCCCGACGACTACCTGGCCAAGGCCGCCGTCCTGGACCAGATCGGCAGCCGGCAGCTCAACACGCTCCGGAAGATCCGGTCCAAGCAGCGCACGCTCGAGCAGAAGCGCGAGGAGGCCTCGGAGAAGCTCGGCGACCTCGAGGACGCCCGCAAGGAGCTGAAGGACAAGAAGAAGGAGATCCAGGCCAAGCTCGCCAAGGCGCGGAAGCTCCTCAACACCCTGACCGCCAGGGAGCGCGAGAAGATCGCCGCCGAGGAGGAGCGGGCCAATCGCGCCAGCCGGCGGGTCGACCTGGGCAACGAGGCCAGCGCCTCGCAGCGCGCCGCCGCGGCCTTCTCGGCCGCGAAGTCCAGGGTCGGCATGCCGTACGTCTGGGGTGCCACCGGGCCGAACTCCTTCGACTGCTCGGGCCTGACCTCCTGGGCGTTCGCCCAGGCGGGCGTCTCCATCCCCCGGACCTCCCAGGCCCAGGCCAGTGCGGGCACGCGGATCAACTCCATGAGCGACCTGCGGCCGGGCGACCTCGTCATCATGCGCACCGACCTCAGCCATGTCGGCTTCTACGCGGGCAACGGGCAGATCCTCCACGCCCCCAAGCCCGGCACCGTGGTGCGCTACGAGGCGATCAGCACCAGCGGCATGCCCTTCATGTGGGGCGTGCGCATCGGCTGACACCGGCCGTCGACGGTCCGAGGGGGTGGGCACCGGCCGGTGTCCACCCCCTCGGCGGGTGGGGGGCGCTGCCGCTCAGGCCGTGACGGGACGTGCCCGCACGGTCTCCGGAGCCAGACGGCCCGTACGGTGGAGGCGGAGCACGGCCAGGGCGCATCCTGCGCCGACGGCACCGAGGACGGCCCACGGCAGAGCCGGCGCGCCCGCGGCGCGGGCGGTGTCCAGGGCCGCTCCGGTGAGCAGGTTGCCCACGGCGATGCCGACCCCGCAGATGGTGTTGTACAGGCCGTAGTGGGTGGCCACGTACCGGTCGCCCGCCAGGGCCACGACGGTGTCCATCTCGAACGGGTAGGCCAGCATCGTCCCCAGGGCCAGCAGCAGGGCCGACATCAGCGGCGGAAGGACGGCCAGGAGCCAGCGGGCCGGCCCGTCGGCGGGTGCCGTGACCGCGGTGGCGGCCGCCGGCGGCAGGAAGGCGATTCCCAGACAGGCCAGTCCGGCCACGATGGACCGCCCGGCCCCGAGGTGCTTCCCGCACCAGGCGGTCAGCCGGGTCTGCCCGGCGATGGTGGCCAGGCCCGAGGCCGCGAACAGCAATCCGACCCCGACGGTGCCGACCCGCTCGTCCCCGGCCACCCGGCGCACCTCCAGCGGCAGCGCCAGATAGACCTGGAAGGACAGCGCATAGGAGCCGATCATCGCCGTGGAGAACAGCAGGAACGGCCGGTTGGCCAGTACCGTGCGCCACTGGGACAGCACACCGGCCGCCTGCCGCTCGCCGCCGCACCGGGCGGTGCGGGCGGGCAGCGCGACGATCTGCACGACCGACAGCACGGCGAACACACCGGCGGCCACGAGGCAGGTCAGCCGGAAGCTCACCCCGGTGAGGGCCACGCCCACCAGGGGGCCGAACAGGATTCCGGCCTGGTAGTAGACGTTGAACAGGGCGAAGGCCTCGACGCGCCGCTCACCGGCGTCATGGGCCAGATAGGCCCGGGACGCCGGATTGAACAGGGCGCCCGCCAGGCCGACGGCCGCCGACGCGGCCAGCAGGGCGGGCAGGGAGTCGACCAGCCCCAGGACGGCGAAGGCGGCGATTCTCAGCGCCAGACCGGCGATGATCATCGGCTTGTAGCCGAGCCGGTCGGCCAGGGTGCCGCCGAAGAAGAACATCCCCTGCTGGCTGAAGTTGCGCACCCCCAGGATCAGGCCGACGGTCCAGGCGGCCAGCCCCAGGGTTCCGGACAGGTGCTGGGCCAGGTAGGGCATCAGCATGTAGAAGCCGAGGTTGATGGTGAACTGGTTGACCATCAGCAGCCGTACGCCGCGGTCGAAGGTGCGGGTCCGCGCCAGGGGGTTGTTCACCGCTCACCCCCGTCGCCGTGGCCCTCCGCCGTCTGCGCGGCCGCGGCCGCCGTGGGGCCGACGACGGTGGTGCACCTGGTCCAGCGGTCGACTTCGCGGGCCCTGGGGTGGGCGATCTCGTCGGGCTCCTGCGCGGGCCTGACGCCCAGCAGGCCGTGGGCCGTGCAGTAGTCGTCGTCGTAGACGGTCCCGAGGTACCGCTGCGGCCCGTCGGGGAAAACCGCCGCGATCCGGGTTCCCTCGGGCCGGCTGCGGGCCAGCCAGCCCGCGACCAGGGCCACCGCCCCCACGCTCCATCCCCCGGTCGCGTACTGGGAGGCGGCAAGTCGCCGGCAGGTCCACACCGCCTCGGCCGGAGCGACCCAGTGGACCTCGGCGAAGTGGTCGTAGGCGACGTTGCGGGGGTGGATGCTCGATCCCAGCCCCCGCATGATCCGGTTGCGGGCCGGCTGGCCGAAGATGGTGGAGCCGACGGTGTCCACGCCGACCATCCGCAGCTGCGGGTAGAGCTGGCGCAGGGTCCGGAAGATGCCCGCGGAGTGGCCGCCGGTGCCCACACTGCACACCAGGATGTCGATGTGGCCCAGCTGGGACGCCAGTTCCAGGGCGAGCGGCGTGTAGGCGGCGGCGTTGTCCGGGTTGTTGTACTGGTCCGGGCACCATGAGCCCGGGTGGCGGGCCAGCAGCCGGGCCACCCGGTCACGGCGGGCCTGCTGCCAGCCGCCGGTCGGGTGCGGTTCGGTGACGGTCTCGATCCGGGCGCCGTGGGCGGTCAGCAGCCGGGCCATGGACGGCTCCAGTCCGGGGTCGGTGACCAGGGTGACCGGATGGCCGTGGACCATTCCGGCCAGTGCCAGCCCCAGGCCGAGGGTTCCGCTGGTGGACTCGATGACCGCTTTGCCGGGGCGCAGCTCGCCGCGGGCGCGCGCCCGCTCGACCATGTGCAGAGCGGGGCGGTCCTTGATGCCGCCGGGGTTGAAGCCCTCGAGTTTGGCCCAGAAACCGCGCCCGGCCGGGGCGAGCGGCTCGGAGACGTACAGCAGGGGGGTGTTGCCGACCAGTCCGGACATGCGGTCGGCGGTCCGGCCGACGCCCGCGAAGGCCGTGCCGGTCCGCGGCCGGCCGGCGGGGGTGGGGACCGTGAGGGTCGTGGAGTGCATGGGATCGCTTCCGATCGGTGGATCTGAACACGGGGGTTCGATCTCGCACGGCGGCGGGGCGCGGGGACGACGGAAGTCCCGCGTCCGTGCGCGCCGTGCGGCGGCCGGTGTGCACCGGCCGCACCGAAGCGGTCTAGATCCGCCACCTGCAGACGGCGGTGAGCGTCCCCCGGCCCGTCGGCCCGGCGGGTATGGCTATGGCCCGTCTCCCCCGCGGCGCCGGGGACAGAAGGGTCCGCGCGGTCACGGGCTCGGCGTCGAAGGGCGCGGCGGGCGGCGGCGCGTGGACGAGGGGCGACGGGGAGGGCGCGTCCGCCCGGGGGCGCAGAAGATCGGCGCAGTCGGCGCCGGAGTGGGTGTGGTGGGGCGTGACCGGCGTGTCCCGGGCCGCCTCACCGGTCCGGACGTGGTGCCCCGCCGCGCCCGCCTGTGACACGCCGGCGGGATGGACGGCGAAGTGGACGGGGGCCGGACAGCCGAAGGCCATCAGCACGAGGGCGCCCATCAGGAGGCCCCACAGCCACCTCGCACCGTGCCGGTGCCGCCGCGGCAGGCGGGTGCGGGCGGTGGGGGTCACGTTTCCTCCGTACGGTGATCGCTGGGCCTGGGCCCGGGAGCGCGGCGCCGAAGCCGCCCGGGCACACGGGAACCGGAACTTACCGCATCCGCTCGGCCACCTTCCGTGTTCACCGAGAGGCATGCGGAAGCCTTCGGACCGGCCGCCGGGACCCCTGGCGTCCGATCCGCGGGATCGAGGGTTCCCCGGCGGTGCGGGGCACGCGCCTCGGCCCCGCTCCGGTCGGGGTGAGGAGCGGGGCCGGAGCGCCCGGCCGGAGCCGCCGGGCGGCGGGCCGGGTATCGCGCCGACGGGCCCGCCGTCACCCGGCGAGAGGGTGTCCGCGGGCGGGGCGCCGGTTCAGTGCCGGTGTGCGCCGTCGTCGTGGCCCGCGCCCTCGTCGCCCTTCTCCTCCCCGGCCTTCTCCCCGGTCTTCGCCGTGCCGTCGGCGGCTACGGTGAAGGCGGCGGTGCGCACCTTCCCGTCGTGCTTGAAGTCCAGGAAGAGGCGGTAGGAGCCGCTACTGGGGGCGGTGGTGGCGAAGGAGACGGTGGGTCCGGGCTCGGTGGAGCCGTCGCCGGGCTCACCGTTCGGGTGAACGTGGAGGTAGGCGAGGTCGCCGGCGCGCAGGGCGACCAGATGGCCGTAGGCGCCGAGGTAGGGCTGGAGGTCGGTGACGGGACGGCCGTCCTTGGCGACCTTCAGGTCGAGGGTTCCGGTCGCGCCGGGGCGCAGGGAGCCGTCGAGGGTGACGGTGTAACCGTCGACGGTGGCGGTGCGGGAGGGCTCGGGGAGCTTCTTCGGCTCGTACTCGCCGACGGCGGCGAGGTCGGCGCCCAGGGTGAGGGGCTTCGCCCCCTCGGCGGCCGGGACGAAGTCGGCGAAGACGCGGTAGTCGCCGGCGGCGGGGAGGTCCACCGGGACGCTCCAGGTACCGTCGGCCGCCCGCTTCGGGTGCAGGTGGCGGTAGACCGCCAGGTCCCGCGAGGCCAGGATCAGATGGAGCTGCTTGCCGTGCTCGGTGCGGTAGGAGGTGAGCGGCCGCCCGTCCTCGTCCCGGACGGTGAAGCTCAGCTCCGTCTCCTCGCCCGCCTTCACCCGTGAGGTGCCCAGGTCCAGGGTGTAGCCGCCCTCGGAGATCTGCAGGCCGCCGGCCTGCGTCTCCCCGTGACCGCCCCCTCCTCCCCCGTGTCCCGGCGCGGCGTCCTCGTGCCCCGCGTCCGCTCCGCGGTCGGCGTGCGCCGCGTGGGCGGGTTCGGTGGAGACGGGGTCCACGGCGTTCCCCACCCCGTACGCCGCCCCGAACGCGGCCGCGAGCGCGGCGGTGAACGCGGTGATCTTAAGCCCGGTGTTCATGGTGCTCTCACCTTCCTCGAACGTGGCCTGCCCATTCAGGTCCCGCCACGGAAGCATATACCCCCGAGGGGTATATGCAAGCGAACGGCGAGGACTTGCCAAACATAGGGGAGGGGGGTATACATGACGACACCAGGGATACCCCCCTGGGGTATGAACGAGATCTCCCGGAGGAACACCATGTCGTCCTGCTGCACCCCCGACGGAAGCTGCTCGACCGGCACCACCCAGACCGCCACCACCGAGGGCACCACCACGGTCTACACGGTCTCCGGCATGACCTGCGGCCACTGCAAGGCCACCCTCACCAAGGTCATCGGCGACCTCGACGGCGTACTGGACGTCGAGGTCGACGTCGCGGCCGGCCGGGTCACCGTCACCACCGCCGGCGCGCCCGACGACGCCC
>NZ_JAKMAY010000198.1:0-11021 GCF_022015835.1 Streptomyces sp. ICN903
GCGTGGAGTGCCACGGCCGGGGCGCCTGCGGCGCGTACGGCGCGGCGGCCGGCCCCGACAGGTAGGCGGGCTGGGGCGGCACGGTCGGCGGAACGGGCGCCGTGTACCCCGGGGCCGCCCCTGGGGCGGCCCCCGGCGCGGCTGCCCCCGGCGCGGGTCCCGTGTGCGGCGCGGCGGGCGGCGCGGCGGGCGGCGCGGACGGGGCCGGACCCACCGCGGCCCCGGACTGCGCGAGGGCGCTCGCCGCCGTCTCCGGGTCCTCGCTGTCCAGCAGCCGCACCGCGTGGCGGCCGAGCTGCGCCAGCACCTCGCCCGGCAGCCAGGTCCCGCCGGGCGGCGTGTGCGCCGCGACGCGGGCGGCCAGGTCGTCCAGCGACGGCCGGCCGGCCGGATCCTTGACCAGGCAGTCCGCCACCAGTTCGCGCAGCGGCCCGGACAGGCCGGTCAGATCGGGCTCCTCCTCGGCGATGCGGAACAGCAGGGCGTGGAAGCCGCTGTCGGCCGTGCCGAACGGCATCCGCCCGGTCGCCGCGTAGGCGAGCACCGCGCCGAGGCAGAAGACGTCGCCGGCCGGGGTGACCCGCTCGCCGCGCACCTGCTCGGGCGACATGAAGCCCGGCGAGCCGATGACGGCGCCGGTCTGGGTCAGCCCGCTCCCGGTCACCGAGTCCAGGGCGCGGGCGATACCGAAGTCGATCACCTTCGGCCCGTCGATGGTGACCAGCACGTTCGAGGGCTTCAGGTCGCGGTGCACCAGCTCCGCGCCGTGGATCGCGCGCAGCGCCTCGACCAGCCCGGCCGCCAGCGCGTACACCGAGTGCTCGGGCAGCGGCCCGTAGTCCTCGTCCACCACCTCCTGCAGCGACGGACCGGCGATGTAGCCGGTGGCCACCCAGGGGGTCGCGGCATCGGTGTCGGCGTCCAGCACCGGAGCCGTCCACTGGCCCCCGACCCGCCGCGCGGCGTTGACCTCCTTGGCGAAACGCTCGCGGAAGGAGGGCTGGCGGGCCAGCTCCTCCTGGACGACCTTCACCGCGACCGTACGGCCGCGTTCGGAACGCGCCAGGTAGACCCGGCCCATCCCGCCCGCGCCCAGTCTCCCCAGCAACCTGTACGCGCCGATCCAGCGCGGGTCACCGTCCCCCAGTGGTTCCATCGCGCGCGGCTCCTCCCCGTTCACCTCGTCCGTCGAGAATAGAGGTGCGGACGCACGCCGGGGACGGCGGCAACCGATCCGTGACCGGTTCCCCCGCATCCGGTGCCGGGCGCGGCCCCGGGTCCGGGCCGGACGCGTCAGCCCCCGGGGACGACGAGCCCCGACTCGTAGGCGAAGACGGCCGCCTGGGTGCGGTCGCGCAGCCCTAGCTTGACCAGCACCCGGCTGACGTGCGTCTTCACGGTGGACTCGGCGACGACGAGCCGGTCGGCGATCTCGCCGTTGGACAGCCCCCGGGCGACGAGCGCGAGCACCTGCGTCTCGCGCTCGGTCAGATCCCCGATGCGCTCCCTGAGCGGGGCGCGCGGGCCGTCGGCGGCCGAGAGCCGGGAGAACTCCGCGATCAGCCGCCGGGTGACCGTCGGCGCGAGCAGTGCCTCGCCGGCCGCCACCGTCCGCACCCCGTCGGCCAGTTGGCCGGCGGAGGCGTCCTTGAGCAGGAAGCCGCTCGCCCCGGCGCGCAGTGCCTGGTAGACGTACTCGTCCAGGTCGTAGGTGGTCAGGATCAGCACCCTGGCGGCCGAGCCGGAGGCGCAGATCTCGCGGGTGGCCTCCAGCCCGTTGACCACGGGCATGCGGATGTCCATCAGCACGACGTCCGGTTCCAGCCGGGCGACCGCCTCCACGGCCTCGCGCCCGTCGACCGCCTCTCCGACGACCTCCATGTCCGGCTGGGCGTTCAGCAGGACGGAGAAGCCCTCGCGGACCATCATCTGGTCGTCGGTGATCACCACCCGGATCACGGCGCGTCCTTGCGGAGCACGACCCCCGGTGCGGCATCCGGCGCTGTGCCCGGTACGGCGTGCGATGCGGAACCCGGTGCGGCATCCGGCACGGCCTCATGCTCCACCGGCAGGAACGCCTCCACCGCGAAGCCGCCGTCCCCGGTCTCCTCGGCCGCCAGCTCGCCCCCGAGCATCGCCGCGCGCTCCCGCATCCCCATCAGTCCGTGCCCGGACCCCCCGGACGCCTTCACCGGCCCGTCGGGCGGCCCGTTGACGATCCGCAGGCCGAGCCCGACCGGTACGTAGCCCAGCTCCACCCGGGCTCTCGCACCGGGCGCGTGGCGCAGGGCGTTGCTCAGCGCCTCCTGCACGATGCGGTACGCGGACAGCTCCACGCCCTGCGGCAGCGGCCGCGGCCTCCCGGTGGTCACCGACTCCACCTCCAGCCCGGCCCGGCGTACGTTCTCCAGCAGGCCGTCGAGGTCGGCGAGGGTGGGCTGCGGCGCCTCCGGACCCCAGTCGTCCAGGTCACCCGGCAGGTCGGCGCGGACGACGCCCAGGACGCGGCGCAGTTCGGTCAGGGCCGTCACCGCGTTCTGGCGGATGGTGGCCAGCGCCGCCACCAGTTCCTCGGGCGGGTCCTGGACCCGGTAGGGGGCCGCCTCGGCCTGGATGGCGACCACCGACATGTGGTGGGCCACCACGTCGTGCAGCTCGCGGGCGATGGTGGTGCGCTCCTCCAGCAGGGTGCGCCGGGACCGCTCCTCCTCCACCACCGCGACCTGCTCGACGACCTGACGGCGCGAGTCGCGCCAGCCGCGTACGGCGAGCAGCAGCGTGAGGGCGATCCCCGAGACCACCGTCATGGCGAAGGCGACCGCAGCGCCCCGGTAGGGGTCCGTCGCGGCGGCGAGCCCGCCGGCCAGTGCGGTCAGCAGCCACATGTGGAGCGAGATCCGGGGGCGGGTGCGGGCGGCGACGCCCAGCAGCACCACCAGGTGCGCCACGAAGGAGACGCCCGTCCAGGGCCAGGCGACCCAGGTACCGGGGGCGACGGCCGCCGTGAAGAGCATGCCGCCCAGCGACAGCCAGAAGGCACCGATCGGCCGGAAGACCAGCACGACCAGCGGCACGCCCAGGAACAGCGCCCGGACGAAACCGCCGTCACTGGAGTAGGAGTTGACGACCTCGATGAACATCAGCAGCAGCGCCAGGCCCACCAGGGCCAGGTGCGGCAGCCGGCGGGCCGGACCGCGCAGGGCGGCGGGCAGCAGGCGCAGCAGGCGGTGGTCATCGGGCAGCGGCGGCAGCGGCCGGAAGGCGAAGGCTCCGGTCAGCAGGTCCGCGCGCAGGTCGCGCAGGGCGTCGCGGGCCATCCGCAGCTCGGTGGGCTGCCGGGAGCCGCCGGCCGTCTTCGTCGCCGCCGTCTTCGTCGCGGCGGTGTTCATGGTGTCGGTCACGGTGACGACACTAGGGACCGCGGGCGCCGGGGTCGTCCGCCCGCGGTCGCATCCTCGGAGGTCCGTCTCAGGTACTACACGCCCAGGTGCCTCACGCCCGCGTACCGCGCCAGCTCCCGCGCCAGCAGTTCGAAGGCCGCCGTGCCCGGGGTCACGGGCGCGTAGTGGCCAGTGCCGGGCAGCTCGGCGAGCCGGGCGGCGGGCCGGGCGGCGGCGTAGCGGCGGGACAGCTCGACGGGTACGTCCGCGTCCTCGGTGCCGTGCAGCAGCACCACGGGAACCGCCTCCGAATCCGGCGGCGGCAGCAGCATCGGGTCGGCCTCGGGCAGCCGGGCCGCGAGGTGCTCCTCGCCGCCCAGCAGCTCGGCCACCGCGCCGCCGCTCAGGCCCAGTTCATGGGCACGGGCGAGATCGGCGACCGGGGCGACGGCGACCACCGGGCACCGCGCCGCCCCCCGGGAGGCCGCCCACAGGGCGAGGTGGCCGCCCGCCGAGTGCCCGGCCAGCGCCCGGAGCTCCCCCGACCCGCGCAGGTGGTCCAGGGCGGCTCCGACGTCGTCGAAGGTGCCCGGCCGGCCGCCGCCACCGCCGACGCGCCGGTACTCCACCAGCGCCACCCGCAGCCCGTACCCGCCGGCCAGCGCGGCGGCGAGCGGGGACAGGTGGACGCGGTCGTACGCCTCCCGCCAGAAGCCGCCGTGCAGTACGGCCACCAGGGGCCCGCCGGGCGGGCCGTACAGATCGATCACCTGCGAGGGGTGGGGGCCGTAGCGCTCGGTGGCGGACGGCGCCGCCGGGGCCAGGCCCAGCAGCGCCGCCTCCTCCGCCTCACCCGCGGATACCGTCTCAGGCATCGCGCTCCGCCAGCACCTCGCCGAGGACCCGGGCGGCCAGCTCGGCGTCGGCGAAGGACGTGTACAGCGGGGTGAAACCGAAGCGCAGCACGTCCGGGCGGCGGAAGTCGCCCACCACGCCGCGCGCGACCAGCTCCGCCATCACCTCCCCGGCGTCCGGGCAGCGCAGCGCGATCTGGCTGCCGCGCCGGGAGTGCTCGGCCGGGGTCACGGACTCCACGCGCCCGGCGGGCACGTAACCGCCCACACAGCGCAGGAAGAAGTCCGTCAGGGCCAGGCTCTTGGCACGTACGGCCGCCACGTCCACCCCGTCCCAGACCCTCAGCGCCTCCTCCAGCGCCAGCATGGACAGGATGTCCGGCGTGCCGACCCGGCCGCGCGGCACGCCGTCGGCGGGCTCGTACTCGTGGCTCATGCCGAACGGGTCGGCGTGCGAGTGCCAGCCGGGCAGCGGGGAGTCGAAGCGCGGCTGGAGACCGCTGCGGACATAGAGGTACGCCGGGGCGCCGGGGCCGCCGTTGAGGTACTTGTACGTGCAGCCGACGGCCAGGTCCACGCCGTGCTCGTCCAGCCCGACCGGGAGGGCGCCCGCGCTGTGGCACAGGTCCCACACCGTGTACGCCCCCGCCTCGTGGGCGGCGGCGGTGATGCCGGGCAGGTCGTGGAGCTCGCCGGTGCGGTAGTCGACGTGGTTGACCAGCACGGCGGCGGTACGCGGGCCCACCGAGCCGGGGATGCCCTCGGCCGGGATCGCGCGGACCGCGGCGCCGGTCAGCCGGGCCGCGGAGGCGGCGATGTAGCCGTCGGTGGGGAAGGTGGTGGCGTCCACCAGCAGATCGGTGCGGGCCGGGTTGTCCTCGCGGGCCATCCGGATCGCGGCGACCACCGCCTTGAGGACGTTGACGCTGGTGGAGTCGCCCGCCACGATCTGGCCGGGCGCGGCGCCGACGATCGGGGCGATCAGATCGCCGACCCGCTCGGGCGCGGTCCACCAGCCGGACTCGGTCCAGGAGCGGATCCGCAGCCGCCCCCACTCGCGCTCCACCACGTCGGCGACGCGGGCGGGCACGGAACAGGGCAGCGCGCCCAGGGAGTTTCCGTCGAGGTAGACGACTCGCTCGCCCTTCTCGTCCTCCAGGACGAAGGCCTCGCGCCGGCCGGCCAGGGCGTCGGCGGCGTCGAGCTTCGCGGCCTCCTCGCGCAGGGCTGTGTTTCCCACGGCGTTTCCGGGGGTGTTTCTGGGGGTGTTTCCGGGAGTGTTCTCGGTTGCGTCAGACATGGCTGCGGGCCGTCCAGAGCTCGGGGAAGACGTTCTTGCGGGCGCGCTTCTCCAGCCAGGCCACACCCGCGGAGCCGCCGGTGCCCTGCTTGGAACCCATCGCGCGGCGGGTGGCCACCAGGTGGTCGTTGCGCCAGCGCCAGACCTGCTCGGCCACCTCGGTCAGCGCCTCGCCCAGGCGCAGCAGCTCGCTGCCGGGGTCGCCGGAGTAGATCCGCGCCCAGACCCGCTCGACCGCCGGGTGGGGCTCGTACCGCTGCGAGACGTCCCGGCCGGTGACCTCCTCGGGGATGTCCTCGCCGCGGCGGGCGAGATAGCGCAGCACCTCGTCGTACAGGCTCGGCTCGTGCAGCGCCTTCTCCAGCTCGTCGTACACGCGCGGCGCGCCGCGGTGCGGGACGAGCATGGACGCGGACTTGTCCCCGAGCATGAACTCCATGCGCCGGTACATCGCGGACTGGAAGCCGGACCCCTCGCCCAGGGCGCCGCGGTAGGCGTTGAACTGCGCCGGGGTGAGGTGGGCCAGGGGCTCCCAGGAGGCGTTGAGCGAGAGCATCTCGTACACCGAGCGCCTGAGCGCCTCCAGCGCGGTGCGCGGGTCGTCCGCGCGCAGTGCCCGGGAGGCGACCGTCCACTCGTGGACGATGACGGTGAACCACAGCTCCATCACCTGTGTGGTCACCAGGAAGGACATCTCTCCGGGATCGTCGGAGAGAGGGTGCTGGAGGTGGGTGAGGACATCCGCCCTGACGTAGTCCTCGTACGGTGTGGTGCCCGCGAAGTCGAGGTTCGGGTTCTCCGAACCGCTCTCGGCTCCGGCGCCGGTCCCGGACTGCGCTCCGGTCGGCTGTGACGGCTCTGACGACTCTGACGGCATGGCTGTTCTCTGTTCTCCTCGCGCGCTCGCCCGGGGTCGCCGGGCCTTCTCCGCAGATCATCGGTTCGGGACCCGGCGACGGCAAGGGCCGATCGGGAGGGATCTCCCGTCAGGAGGTGTCTCCCGTCGGGAGAGCTGTCGGGAGGGCCGTCAGGAAAGCGTCGCCGCCGCGGTGGGCGAGCTCTCCTTCAGGAAGGTGGTGCAGCGCTCGTACTCCTCCTGCTCGCCGATGGCCTGGGCGGCGCGGGCGAGGGCGTGCAGGGCGCGCAGGAAGCCCCGGTTCGGCTCGTGCTCGAACGGGATCGGGCCGTGCCCCTTCCAGCCGCTGCGGCGCAGGGCGTCCAGGCCGCGGTGGTAGCCGGTGCGGGCGTACGCGTACGACTCGACCGTGCGTCCGGCCGCGAAGGCGTCGTCCGCGAGCTGGGCCCAGGCCAGGGAGGAGGTCGGGTGCTTCGCGGCGACCTCGGCGGGCGAGGTGCCCGAGGCGAGCAGCTCACGCGGCTCGGGATCGTCGGGAAGGTGGGTCGGGGGCGGTCCCCCGAGCAGGTTCTCGTGAATGGCCATGGCCCCAGTCTGCACGCTCGCCGCCGGTGCGCGGAGAGCGGCGTGCGGAGAGCGGCGCGGCGTGCGGAGAGCGGCGCGGCGTGCGTAGGGTGGCCGCACGGGCGGGACGCGGCGAGCCCGGTGTCCGCGGCGGGTGCCGGGTACCGGGCTCGCGTCCGTCCGAGTCCCCGCCCGGGCCCGGGACGGCCGGGCGGGAGACCGTACGGGGAGGTGCGGGTGCTGCGGTGCTACCTCATCGGGGGTTACTTCATGCGGGTGCCGGTGGAGCGCAGGTCGGCACACGCCTTGGCGACGCGCTCGGCCATGCTCTTCTCGGCCAGCTTGCCCCAGCTGCGCGGGTCGTAGGCCTTCTTGTTGCCGACCTCGCCGTCCACCTTCAGCACGCCGTCGTAGTTGCGGAACATGTGGTCCGCGACGGGGCGGGTGAACGCGTACTGGGTGTCGGTGTCGAGGTTCATCTTCACCACGCCGTTGTCCAGCGCGGTGGCGATCTCCTGCTCGGTGGAGCCGGAGCCGCCGTGGAAGACGAAGTCGAACGGGTTCTGCTTGCCGAACTTGGCGGCCACGCCCTCCTGGAGGTCCTTCAGCAGCTCGGGGCGGAGTACGACGTTGCCCGGCTTGTAGACGCCGTGGACGTTGCCGAAGGAGGCGGCCAGCAGGTAGCGGCCCTTCTCGCCCAGGCCCAGGGCCTCGGCGGTGCGGACGGCGTCGTCGACGGTGGTGTACAGCTCGTCGTTGATCTCGTGGCTGACCCCGTCCTCCTCACCGCCGGTCGGGGTGATCTCGACCTCGAGGATGATCTTCGCGGCAGCGGCGGCGGCCAGCAGCTCCTGGGCGATCTCCAGGTTGTCGGCCAGGGTCTCGGCCGAACCGTCCCACATGTGGGACTGGAACAGCGGGTTCATGCCCGCCTCGACGCGCTTGCGGGAGAGCTCCAGCAGCGGACGCACATAGCCGTCCAGCTTGTCCTTGGGGCAGTGGTCGGTGTGCAGCGCGACGTTGACCGGGTACTTCTCGGCGACGATGTGCGCGAACTCGGCCAGCGCGACCGCACCGGTCACCATGTCCTTGCTGTACTGGCCGCCCAGGAACTCGGCGCCGCCGGTGGAGATCTGGATGATGCCGTCGCTCTCCGCCTCGGCGAAACCGCGCAGCGCGGCGTGCAGCGTCTGCGTCGAGGTCACGTTGATGGCGGGGTAGGCGAACCTGCCTGCCTTCGCCCTGTCGAGCATCTCGTTGTAGACCTCGGGGGTTGCGATGGGCATCTGTCCGCTCCTTGATGGTTTGCGAAGCTCTACGGCTCTGGTGTGGGTCAACGGAACGACGTCATCGTCGCCCCCATCCTCCCAGACGTGTGAGATTGCTCCACCCCCGCGTCCGGGGGGCGGGACGGGAACCCCAGGAGGAGGCCGGTTCGCTCACCGCGCCCGGACGGGGCCGGCCGAGGAGCGGCCGGGGCCGTCCCGCACCGCCGGCCGGGCCACAGAGAGTCACCGTTTCACGTGAAACAGTGACTCTCACGGACCTCTCCGGTTGCCCCGCGAGGTTTGCGCGGAACCGGGGCCGGAACCGGGGCCGAAACCGGAGCCGGGACCGGGACCGGGCCCCGCGGAGGCGGGGGTCAGGACAGGTCCAGGTCCTCCAGCCCGTACGCCTGGTAGTACGGCAGCCCCGCCTTCTCGATCGCCGGGGCCGCACCACGCTCGACGATGACCGCCACGCCCACCACCTCCGCGCCGGCCTCCCGCAGCGCCTCGACCGCCGTGAGGACCGAGCCGCCCGTGGTGGAGGTGTCCTCGACCGCCAGCACCCGGCGGCCCGCCACGTCCGGTCCCTCGATCCGGCGCTGGAGGCCATGGGCCTTGCCCGCCTTGCGGACGACGAACGCGTCCAGCTTCCGGCCGCGTGCGGCGGCGGCGTGCAGCATCGCGGCGGCCACCGGGTCGGCACCGAGGGTCAGGCCGCCCACCGCGTCGTACTCGACGTCGGCGGTCAGGTCGAGCAGCACCTGCCCGACCAGCGGAGCCGCCTCGGCGTCCAGGGTGATCCGGCGGAGGTCCACGTAGTAGTCGGCCTCCTTGCCGGAGGAGAGGGTCACCCTGCCGTGGACCACGGCCTTGTCCTTGATCTGCTGCAGAAGCTTCTCGCGCGCGTCGCTCATGCCGATGAGCCTAAGCCAGCCCCGCGCCGCATCCGAGCCGCTCCCCTCGCCCCGGTCCTGCCCCGGTTCTACTCCGGCCTGCGCCACGACCAGGCCGTGGAGACCTCCAGCGGATCGATGGGCGTGACCAGGCGAGGGTGGGAGTTGAGCCCGTCGGGCGGGCCGGTCTGCGGCTCCACGCAGACGGCCTCGGGCTGCTCGTCGTAGACGACCACCCACTCGGCTCGGCTGGTGACCTTCAACTCCAGCTCACCCGGCCAGGTCAGCGTCACGTCCACTCCGTCCGGCATCCCGAAGCAGTCGTCCCAGGGCCCCGGACGCGGCTCGACGCGGCGGCCGGTGGGGATGTGGTCCTCACCCCGCTCCTCCTGCCAGGCGGGGGCGAAGTCCAGCTCCACGTCCTGCCCGCCCTGCCCGAGGTTGCGCAGGAACCACGGGTGCCAGCCGGCCTGCGCGGGGAAGGAGTCCCCGGCCGTCTCCACCCCCAGGGTGAGGGTGAGGCCGCCGCCGTCCTCGGCCAGCTCCACCACCTGCGTCACCCGGCCCGGCCAGGGCCAGGGGTCGGTGAGATCAATGTAGAAGGACGCGGTCCGCTCGTCGCTGCGGACGGTGTGCCAGGGAGCGGCCCGCACGGTGCCGTGGATGGCGTGCTCCCCGGCGGTCACGGGGAGCTGGTACCGCTCGCCGCCGTTGAGGAACCGCCCCTGCCGGGTCCGCCCGCACCAGGGCACCATCACGAACGCGCCGTACCGCGGCCCCTGCCTCAGCACCTCCGTACCGTCGATGCGCAGGGAGGAGATCCGGCAGCCGTGTGCCGGGTCGACGGTCACCTCGGTGCCGCCGGCTCGCAGACGGACTCCGCTGTCTGTGTCTTGGACATCATGGGCAGTCACATCCACGACCTTAACCGCGTGAGCCGGCGGTAACCGCGATCTTCAGCGCCGCCGCCGCAGCACGCGGCCCACCACGACCGCCGAGGCCACCGCCAGCGCCGCCGCCGGAGCGGCCCAGCGCAGCACCGCCGCGGCCGGGGAGACCTCCTCCGGCGGGGGCACGGGGGCGTAGCGGCCGCGCGGCGGGGCGTGGTCGACCTCCTCGGCGCTGCGTCCGATCATCGTCCGGCGGGCGTGGGCCGCCTCGGCGGCGGAACGCGACTCCTCGTCCAGTTCGTCGACGAGGTCGTCACCCAGACCGCCGTCGAGGCCGCCGCCCTCGAACTCCCCGCCGCCGAAACCCTCCTCGCCCGACGGGTCGAGCGAGGAGGGCGGAACCTCGACGTCGAAGACCCCCCGGGCCCGGGCCTCTTCGTCCGGGGCACCCGGGGCGTCCGGGGCGCCGGGCCCCTCCGGCTCTCCCGCTCCCTCGGCGCTTCCGGGACCTCCGGGACCTCTGCCGTTCCCGGCGTCCGCGCCTTTCCTGGCATCGGCCGAACCGGGCGTCTCGGGCGCGGGGATGCCCGGGATCACGGGTTCGTTGTCGTCGGGTTCGCCGATCCCGCCGGGCGCGGCGACCGTACCGGCGGCATCCACCGGGGAGACCGGGTCGGCCGCCATTCCGGCGGCCAGTTCACCGCCGAAGCGGTCCAGCAGCCGGCGGCCGGCGGCGGACCGCTGCTTCTCCTCGAACTCCGTGATCCGGCCGTCGCCGCGCAGCTTCCCGGTGCAGACGAGCACGGTGCCCTCGCCGTCGTCGGCCGGGCGCGGCACGATCGTCAGGGCCAGCTCCACCGAGCCGTCGCCCCGGGCCTCGGCGCCCTCTCCGCGGATCGTGCAGACACCGCCCTCGCCGCTCTCGCCGTCCGCGTCGTACGTCAGACGCAGGCTGCCGCGGTACGTGATGCTGGAGCCCCCGATCCGCACCCGCAGCCGCCCCCGGACGACCGCGC
>NZ_JAKMAY010000199.1:0-10898 GCF_022015835.1 Streptomyces sp. ICN903
ATCCTGGCCGTCGGGCTGACGGCGTCTGTCTGTGGAGCTGGTGTAAGACCTCAACGGAGTACTCCGGGCGGGCAGTCGGCGATGAAGCAGAAAACCCCACGGCGCGAGCCGTAGGAATTCCCCTCCTTCAGGAGGGGGAGGAAGTCAACCTTGGACAAGCGACTCCGGCCTGCCCCGTCAGGGGCTGTCCGGATGCCGGAGTGATGCGGTCCTGAATTGTTCGTAATACCGAACAAGGGTCGAAGTGCCGAGCAACTGGATCGTACGGATCCGGTGAGCGGCGTCAATACCCCTCGCGCAACTCGGCTTCCACGGGTCTGCGGGTCTTCGGCGTGAGGGACAAGCGCAGCGCCGGAAGCGGGCCGGAACCGGAACCCGCGGGCAGGCCACGGCGCCACCACCCCAGGAGAACTCGGTGGCGGACGCGGGCCGTTGCGGACGAGCATGGGCGCATGAGCGACCAACCCGCGCGATGGACCCAGGCCACCGTCCACCCCGACATGTGGACCGACCCGGACGACGACCCCCGCGACAGAGAGGGCCCCGGCCCGGAGGGCGAACTGGCCACACTGCGGGAGTTCCTGGAGGACTACCGCACCACCCTGCGGATGAAGTGCGAGGGGCTGAATGCGGAGCAGTTGGCCCGCCGCTCGGTCCCGCCGTCGACGATGTCGCTGCTCGGCCTGCTCCGGCACCTCGCCGAGGTGGAACGCGACTGGCGCAACTGGATCAGTGACGGCGAGCCGCTGCCGAAGCTGTACGGCGCGCGCGACGCGGACTTCGACGGAGCCGTCGCGGACCAGGCCGTGGTCGACGCCGCGTACGCCGACCTGGAGCGCGAACAGGCCGCCACCGACGCCGCGTTGGCCGGCTACGGGACCTGGGTGAGCGCGTGGGCAAGGACGGGACCGCGATCCGGGAACTGATGGTGCACAGGATCGAGGAGTACGCCCGCCACTGCGGGCACGCCGATCTGCTGCGCGAATGCGTCGACGGGCGGGTGGGCCAGTGACGAATGCCGGGGGCGGGCCGTATCGGCCCGCCCCCGGCATTCGTCTGCTTGCGCTTCGAGGTCAGGAACGCGCGCGTCCCTTCGTCTCCGCCGTGAACGCGCTCCACGCCCGCGCGGGGAAGACCAGGGCCGGGCCGCCGGGGTCCTTGCTGTCCCGTACGGGAACCGCGCCGGGAAACCCGTCGGCGACCTCGACGCAGTCGCCGTTGCTCGCCCCGCTGTAGCTGGACTTGCGCCAGGTCAGGCTGTGGTCGTTGATCATCGCTTGTACTCCTCCGACACGGCCTCTAGCAGGGCCAGTGACTCCTCCGACGACAAGGCATCGCCCAGGGCGAGGTCGTAGGCCGACTGGCAGGCCTCGACCATGTCCGGGTCATCCATGACACGCCCGGTGCGCAGGCCTTCAACGTAGGCCACCGGAGGGGCGTCGGTGAACCGCATGAGGGTGACCATGCTCTCCAGCAGTGCATGCGCACCTGCGGAGAAGGGAAGCACATGGACCCGCACCCGTCCGCTGCGCCCCATCTCGGCGATGTGCTCCAACTGCTCCGCGATCGCGCCGCGTCCGCCGATGGGTCGCCGGAGGATCGACTCGTCCAGCAGGGTCCACAGAACCGGGGAGTCGGGGTCGTCGAGGATGCGGGCACGCTCCATCCGGTTGGTGACCCGTCGCTCCACATCCTTGTGTGTATAGACCGGGGTGCCAGCACGGAAGACGGCCCGCGCGTACGCCTCGGTCTGCAGGATGCCGGGGACGAGCGACGCTCCGTAGGTCTTGATCACGCAGGCCAGCTTCTCCATCTCGGCGGCAGCCGCGAAGTGGTCGGCGAAACGGCCCTCGTCCAGCGAGCGGCGCATGCGCTCGAAGAAGCCGTCCGTGCCCAACGCCTGATCGATCCGGCAGGCGTCCTCCGGCCGGGGCTTGCGCCTGCCGGCCTCGAAGTGGGCGATCATCTGCGGCGAGATGACGACCATCTCGCCGAGTTGGGCCTGTGTGAGGCCCTTGTTCTCGCGCTTGCGCTGAAGCTCCGCACCGTAGAACTCCTGTGGCGAGTAAGGACGGTCGATCCCGCCGCCGCGTCGCATGTGCTCAACACCCTTTCTCTCCAGCTCTTCTTGGAGAGCTGGAAGCCCTGTTGAGCGTACCGCCGCGGCAGCAGTCTGTGAGTGGGTGGATACGGAAAGCCACCACGCACAGCACAGGAGCAGGCATGGCGACGTACCTCGTGGACACCACGCGCGACCGGATCGGTGAGCTGATGGGCAGGAGCGGCGGGCGGTACTTCCTCCGCCCGCCCGGCGGGGGCCGGGAGTGGGAGTGCCTGCCGGAGAACACCCGACTGCCCACTCCCGAGGAGCAGTTGAGCGCGGGGGTGCGGGCGGCGAACCGGCACAGCGAGCAGCGCTGCCGGTGAGGCCCCGCACCTGGACCACCGGACGGTGCCGGCTCTACTGCCTCCGCCCGCAGGTGCCGGTGGTGTGGCTCGGGTCGGTGCAGACCCAGGGGCAGCAGGCCGAGCTGTACGCCTGCGAGGACTGCGTCCAAACGCTCAACGCCCTGGTGTGGGAGGCCCTGCGGCAACGGGACCGCGCCCCTGCCCGATAGACCCCGGCCTCCTTCGGGGCCGGGTCCGGAAACACACGACAGCGAGGAGAGAGAACATGACGAACCGGATGTGGCGCAACGGCGACGGCCACGCCGCCATCGGTGCCGACGGCGGCGGCGACAAGCTGCCGGGGGAGCCGTACCCCGGCCCGCACCAGCCGCCCACCCCGGACGGCGGCCCCGGCGTCCCCAACCCGCCCAAGGCGGTCACCGGCCGATGAGCACCGAGCACACGGAGCACATCGGGCACACCGAAAGCGCGGAGAACGCGCAGAGCCCGGGGGACGCGGAAAGCACCGGCACGGCCGGGCAGCGCCCCGGCCGCCTGGAACTGGCGCGCGCCCTCATGGCGGGCGGCGTCCTCTCCTCGGACTGGACGCCCGCCTTCGCGGCCGTACCCAGGTCGGCGTTCCTGCCGGAGCTGATCTGGCCCTACGACATGGAAGCGGGCCGCAGCGTCGCCGTGTCGATGGCGCAGGACCCGGACGCCTGGGCCCGGTACGCCGACGCCGACGTACCCGTCGTCACCCAGTGGGACGACGGCCGGCACACCGGCACAGTGCCGGGGCGGGAGCCCACCTCCTCGGCGTCCATGCCGTCCGTGGTCTTCCGGATGCTCCGCGACCTGGAGGTGCGGCCGGGCCACCGGGTGCTGGAGATCGGCGCGGGCACGGGCTGGAACGCGGCGCTCCTGGCCCACCGCCTCGGCACGGCGAACGTGGTGACGGTGGAGGTGGACGAGGCGGTGGCCGCCACCGCGCGCAGGGCGCTGGAGGCCTTCGGCCTGCCCGTCCGCGTCGTCCACGGCGACGGCTCGCGGGGCTTTCCCGACGGCTCGCCCTACGACCGGATCATCGCCACCTGCGGGCTGCGGTCCGTCCCGTACGCCTGGGTGGAGCAGTGCCGTCCCGGCGGCCGGATCGTCGCCCCGTGGGGGACGCACTACGGCAACGGCGACGCTGTCGCCCGGCTGACCGTCTCCCGCGACGGGGAGAGCGCGTCGGGGTTCTTCACCGGGCCGGTGGAGTTCATGAAGCTGCGCTCCCAGCGCCCGCCGTCCCCGGTCCACTCCGAGTACGTCACGGGCGGCGTGGCCGACGGCGAGGAGTCGTCCACCGTGCTGCCGGAGGGGGAGTTCACCGGGGAGCGGTTCGAGCCGGTGCACTTCGCGCTCGGGCTCCGGGTGCCGGACTGCCGGTGCGTCGTCGCCGACAAGCGCGAGGGGGCCCGGCCGGTGTGGTGGTACGGGCTTACCGACCGCTCCTGGGCCTGCGCGATGTTCCGCGACGGACAGGCCGCGCGCGTGTGGCAGTCCGGGCCCCGCCGGCTGTGGGACGAGGCCGAGGCCGCCCACCGCTGGTGGCAGCGGCGGGGCAGGCCGGGGTACGACCGGTTCGGTCTGACCGTCACCCCGCAGGGACAGCGGGCCTGGCTGGACGACCCGGCCGACTCCTGGCCGGTGTGAACGGGCCGTGTGGGAGCCCCGCCCGCTCCGGCGGGCGGGGCTCTGTCGGCGCCGCCCTTGAGGTGCCTCACAAGCCGATCCGGCAGCGCGGTCGTCTTCCCCGTAGGTGTACGGCGGACCCGTCGAACCCCCGCTCTGAAAACGGTAGTTCTGTCTCCGCCCGATTGGGGCGAATCCCTCCCGACGCCACCAGCCGATCACTACCGTGATCCAGGACGTACCGAAGGAAGGAGCCTGAGTGCGCGCCGACACGGTCGACCTGAAGCGGATCTTCGGCAGGGACATCCGGTACATGGTGCCGCTTTTCCAGAGGCCGTACGTGTGGAACAGGGACGACAACTGGACTGCCTTCTGGGAGGACATCCGCCGTACCGCCGAGCAGTCCGAGAGAGCGGCGGAGACCGGAGACACCGTCTTCCCGCACTTCCTCGGTGCGGTGGTCTTCGACGAGGCGCGCTACGCCTCGTCGGATCTGGAGGCGCGGCAGGTCATCGATGGTCAGCAGCGGCTCACCACCCTGCAACTGTTCCTGTTCGCCACACGCCAGGCAGCCCAGAAGGCCGGGGACGACCGCTCGGTACGCCTGCTCAGCCGGTTCCTCGAGAACGACCGGGACCTGTACGACGCCAAGCGCAATCCGGACCACCGTTTCAAGGTCTGGCCGACCAACGCCGACCGGGACGAATTCCGCTCGGTGATGAGCGGGGAGGAGAGCAGAGGGCGTCTGTCCGAAGCGGTTACCTACTTCCAGCGCGTCGTCAGTGCCTGGCTGGAGGAGGGCGAGGACTCCCGGCAGAGGCTCGGCAGTCTGGTGCAGACGCTCCGGGAACACCTGCGGCTGGTCATCATCGATCTTGAGGAGCACGATGACGCCCAGATGGTCTTCGAGACGCTTAACAGCCGTGGCACCCCGCTCGAGCACGCGGACCTGGTGAAGAACCTGCTGTTCCGCGAGGCCGAGCACGCCGGGGCGGACACCGGTCGCCTGTACAGCACCTACTGGGAACCGTTCGACCAGGACGAGTGGCGGGTCGACCAGACCACCGGGCGTATCACGCGCAGTCGGCTCGATGTCTTCCTGACCCACTGGCTCACCATGCGAACCCAGCGGGACTTCACCTTCCCCGCCCTGTTCAAGGAGTTCGAACGCTGGCAGCGGGTGCAGCAGGTGCCCGTGGAGGAGATCTTCGGGGAACTCTCCCGTTACGCGGAGATCTACGACAATCTTGAGAACCATGCGCCGGACGGGGTGGAAGGCCGCTTCCTGTACCGGATGAAGGTCATGCAGATGTCCACGCCGATGCCACTGTTGCTGTGCCTGTACGGGATGGGCGGGGAACTGCCCGAGAGGCGGCGCGTGCGGGCGATCCGGGGCATCGACAGTTACCTGGTGCGGCGTGCCGTCCTCAACCTCAGCAACCGGGACTACAACCATGTCTTCCGGGAGGTCGTCACCGCCGCGATCAAGCAGCCCGAAAGTGCCGACGAGGCCGTCCTGAGGACGCTGGCCGCGATGCAGGGCCAGCACCGCCAGTGGCCGACCGACGAGGAGTTCCGGAACGCCCTCGTCAACGATCCGATCTACCAGCGTCTCTACCGACACCGGGTGCGCATTCTCCTCGAAGCGCTGGAGGACGCCCTGCGCACCTCACTGACCGAGCAGCTGACCGCTCCAGTCGGCGAACACGTCGGTTCCAAGCTCACCATCGAGCACGTCATGCCGCAGAGCTGGCAGGACAACTGGCCGATCGACGGTGACGACCCCGACGCGGCCGCCGCTCGGGACGAAATCGTCCACACTCTCGGCAACCTCACCCTGGCGACTGCCAGGCTCAACCCGGCCATCGGCAACATGGGATGGCACGAGAAGCGGCAGTGGCTCGGGGAGCACAGTCTCCTCCGTCTCACCCACGGCACCCTGCTCAATCCTCCGCCCGGGGCCGAGGTGGAGGACTGGAGGCGGACCTGGGACGAGACCCGTATCAGGCAACGGGGCTCGTACCTGGCCAATCTCGCACTGCGGATCTGGCCTTCTCCCGGCGAACTCCTCGCCGAGGACGTCAACGGAGAGTGACCGACCGCCTGTCGGAACTCCGTGCGATTCCTCCCGGAGGGTATGCGGGCGCCTCGACGCGGGACCATCCCCGGCCACTTCCGGTTCGGGGCGAGCAGGTTCTGCCGGTACCGGTGAACACCTGGAACTGCCGGAGCCGGAGCCGGAGGCTGAGCGGACGGACGGAGGCTCGTCCGGCATAACATCGCGGGGAAAGGCATTTCCGGCAGGCCCCCGCGCCACCGGTGGCGCGGGGGCCTGCCGGGCACGGACGACGACTGGTGGGGGAATCCACGACCATGACGGCCGAGACGTTCGAGTTCCAGGTGGAGGCCAGCCGCCTCCTGCGGATGATGGTTCACTCGATCTACTCGAACAAGGACGTGTTCCTGAGGGAGCTGGTCTCCAACGCCTCCGACGCGCTCGACAAGCTCCGCATCGAGGCGCTGCGCGACGACTCGCTGGGTACCGATGTCTCCGACCTGCACATCGAGATCGAGACCGACAAGGACGCCCGTACGCTGACCGTGCGCGACAACGGCATCGGGATGTCGCGCGAGGAGGTCGTCGGGCTGATCGGGACGATCGCGAAGTCCGGCACCGCGGAGTTCGTGCGGAAGCTGGAGGAGGCCCAGAAGGCCGGGGACGCGGGTAACCCGGCTTCGGCGGAGGCGCTGATCGGGCAGTTCGGCGTCGGCTTCTACTCCGCCTTCATGGTGGCCGACGAGGTCACGCTGCTGACCCGCCGCGCCGGGGAGGAGTCGGGCACCCGCTGGACGTCCACCGGCGAGGGCACCTACACGATCGAGACGGTCGACGACGCGCCCCAGGGCACCTCGGTCATCCTGAAGCTCAAGCCCGAGGACACCGACGACCGCCTCTTCGACTACACGGCCCCCTGGAAGATCAGGGAGATCGTCAAGCGCTACTCCGACTTCATCACCTGGCCCATCCGCCTGGTCGAGACGGGCGCCGGAGAGGCGGAGAAGGACGCGGAGGGCGAGGGCGGCGGGAAGTCCGAGCCGGAGGTGGTCAACTCCCGCAAGGCCCTGTGGGCCCGGCCCCGCAGCGAGGTCTCCGACGAGGAGTACCACGAGCTCTACAGGCACATCAGCCACGACTGGACCGACCCGCTGGAGACCATCCGCGTCCAGGCGGAGGGCACCTTCGAGTACCAGGCGCTGCTCTTCCTGCCCGCGCGGCCGCCGCAGGGCGTCCTCTCCCAGGACCGGCGGGGCGTGCAGCTCTACGTCAAGCGCGTCCTGATCATGGAGGAGTGCGAGGAGCTGGTCCCGACCTACCTGCGCTTCGTCAAGGGCGTGGTCGACGCCCAGGACCTGTCGCTGAACATCTCCCGCGAGATCCTCCAGCAGGACCGCCACATCCAGCTGATGCGCCGGCGGCTGGCGAAGAAGGTGCTGTCCACCCTCAAGGAGATGAGGACAGCGCGGCCCGAGAAGTACGCGGACTTCTGGCGGGAGTTCGGCGCGGTCGTCAAGGAGGGTCTGATCAACGACCCCGACAACCGCGACGCGATCCTGGCGGCCTCCTCCTTCGCCTCCACCCACGACGCGGAGAAGGCGACGACGCTCCAGGAGTACGTGGAGCGGATGAAGGAGGGCCAGGAGCACATCTACTACCTCACCGGCCCGTCCCGGAGCGCGGTGGAGAGCTCGCCGCACATGGAGGCCTTCCGGGACAAGGGGCTGGAGGTGCTCGTCCTGACCGACCCGGTCGACGAGGTGTGGGTCGACGCGGTGCCCGACTTCCAGGGGAAGAAGCTGCTCTCCATCGCCAAGGGCGAGGCCGAGCTCGGCACCCGGGAGGAGAAGGAGCGGGCCGAGGCGGAGCGGGAGCGGCAGCGCGAGGAGTACGCCGGGCTGCTGGAGTGGATGACCGGGCGGCTCGGCGACGAGGTCAAGGAGGTGCGGCTGTCCTCCCGCCTGACGGTCTCGCCGGCCTGCGTCGTCTCGGACGCCGACGACATGACGCCGGGCCTGCGCAGCATGTTCCGCGCCATGGGCCAGGAGGTGCCCGAGAGCAAGCGCATCCTGGAGATCAACCCCAACCACCCGCTGATCACCGGCCTGCGCAAGGCGCACGCGGAGAACGCCTCCGCGCCGGACCTGGAGGGCATGCCCGAACTCGTCCACGGCATGGCGCTGCTGGCGGAGGGCGGCATGCCCGGCGACCCGGCCCGCTTCACCCGGCTGATGGCCGAGCGCCTGGAGCGGTCCCTGTGACCGGCCGCTGACGGCCCCGACGCCGTGGCCGGGGCGGCGGCCGTACGCCGTCCCGGCCACGGCGCCCTCACCCCCGCCGGCCGGCGACCTCGAAGGTCAGGCCGTGTTCGTCGATGCCCACCCGCGCCGTGTCGCCCGCGCGCAGGGTGCCGTCGAGGATCAGATCGGCGAGGTGGTCGTCCAGGTGGGTGCGGACGGTGCCGCGCAGGGGGTGTGCGCCGGAGTCGGGCTGGTAGCCCTGGTTGATCAGCCACTCGCGGGCGCTGAGATCGACCTCCAGGCCGATGCCCTGGGCGCCCAGCAGCCGGCGGCTGTCCTCCAGCAGCAGCCCGACGACGCGCAGCAGGTCCTCGCGGGCCAGGGGACGGAAGAAGACGGTCTCGTCGATCAGCTCCAGCAGTTCCGGCCGTACCCGGTCGCGCAGATGCGCCAGGGTCTCCTCGCGGAGCGCGCCGGGGTCGCCGGAATGGGCCAGCACCCTGCGCGGGTCGACGGTGACGGTCAGGACGACCACCGTCCCGCCGGGGCCGGCGGCGGGGCCCCGGGCGCCGGCCGGCCGTGCGCCCTCCAGCAGCCGCGCCAGCGAGTCGAGGACGTCCGGGTGGGCCCGGTCGATCCCGTCGAGCAGGACGACCGAGCGCGGCCCGCGCCGTACCGCCTCCTCCAGCCGTACCGCCTCCCGGTGCCCCTCCCGCAGGGCACCCGCGCCGAAGCGCACCAGGCGGCCCGCGTCGCCGAGGAGTTCGGCGGCCAGGGCCCTGGCCAGCTCGGTCTTGCCCACCCCGGGCGGCCCGGCGAACAGCAGGACCGCGGCGGGCCGCTCCGGGGCGCTCATCCCGGCCCGCGCCCGCCGTACCGCCCGTGTCACCGCCGAGACGGCCTCGTCCTGGCCGGTCACCCGCTCGCGCAGCCTCTCCTGCAGATGCCGCAGGTGCTCGCGCTCGTCGCGGGCCAGCCGGTCGGCGGGGATGCCGGTGCGCCGGGAGACGGCGCCGGCGATGTCCTCCACGGTCACCCGAGCGGCGCTCTCGCGCTTCTCGGCGACGGCGGCCCGCTCCAGGTCCAGCTCCCGCATGCCCTCGCGCAGCGTCGCGGCCCGGCCCAGGTCCTCCCGGGCCAGGGCCTGGTCGAGTTCGCGCCGCAGCAGGTCGCGGCGGTCCTCGACCTCCGCGACCTCGCCGCTGCGGCCGAGACCGCGCAGCCGCGCCCGGGCGCCGGCCTGGTCGAGCAGGGAGACGGCCTTGGCGGGCAGGAAGCTCTCGGGCAGGTGGCGGTCGGACAGCTCGGCGGCGGCCCGCAGCGCCTCGCCGGAGAAGCGGACCTGGTGGTGGGCCTCGTAGGAGCCGCGCAGGCCCTCCAGGATGCGCACGGTCTCCTCGACGGTCGGCTCGGGCACCAGCACCGGCTGGAACCGGTGGTGCAGGGCGATGTCCCGCTCCACATGGCGGCGGTACTCGTCGATGGTGGTGGCGCCCACGACGCGCAGCCCGCCGCGGGCGAGCGCGGCCCGCAGCACGCCGCCGAGGTCGGGAAAGCCGTCGGTGCCGGCGCCCGCGCCGACGAGGGTGTGCAGCTCGTCGAGGAAGAGAACGATCCGGTCGTCGGAGGCGACCTCCTCGACGATCGCGCGCAGCCGTTCCTCGACCTCCTCCCGGTAGCGGGCACCGGCGACCAGCGCGGCCAGTTCCAGGCCGACGATCCGGCGGCCCTGCAGCTCCGGCGGCACCCGGCCGGCCGCGATCCGCCGGGCCAGGCCCTCGACGACCACGGTCTTGCCGACGCCCGGCTCACCGATCAGGGCGGGGTTGTTCCGGGTGCGGCGGGAGAGCACCTCGACGATCTGGTCGATCTCCTCCGCGCGCCCCACCACCGGATCCAGCCGGCCCTCGCGGGCCTGCGCGGTCAGATCGCGGCCGTAGCGGTCCAGTACGGGAGTGGAGCCGGACCGGTCGGACGGACCGGATCGGCCGGACGGGCGGGAGGCGGCCCCGCGTACCGGCTCGGGCGCGGCGCCCGCGGCGCGCAGCGCCTGGCCGGCCCCGCTGCGGGGATCGTCCAGCAGGGCGGCCAGGACGTGCTCGGGGCCGAAGCGGGGCGCACCGGCGGCGCGGGCGCCCGTACGGGCCGCCAGCAGGGCGCGTTCGGCCGCGGGTGTCAGGGAGGTGCCGGCGCCGGTGCTCCTGGCGAGGGCCGGGAGCAGGTCGGCGGCGAGCCGGTCCGGGCCCACCCCGGCGTCCTCCAGGACGCGGCGCGAGGGGCCCACCCGGGTGGCGGCCCACAGCAGATGGCCGGTGTCCAGCTCGCCGCCGTCCCCGGCCGCCCGCCCGGCGGCCAGGGACAGCAGCTTCCGGGCGGACTCGTCCGGGAGCGCCCCGGCGGACGCGGGCCGGCCGCCCGGGTCCGGGGCCCGGGGGCCGGTGCCGAGGATGCGGTTGAGCGGTTCGGCGAACGGGTCCTGCGGTCCGAACACGGGCGTCGGCATGGAGATCACCTGGGCGGTGCCGGGGTCGGGGGCAGGG
>NZ_JAKMAY010000002.1:0-58682 GCF_022015835.1 Streptomyces sp. ICN903
GCTGCGGGACATGGGCGTCTCTCCCCGGATGCGAACGCGGCGCCTTGGGGCGGGGCGTTCCCCCACCCACCGGGGATCGTCGGCAGCCGCGGTGACCCGCGTTCCAACGGCGTGCGAACGTACGGCGCCGAACAGGGCTCATCGATCACCCGGGGCCGCGTCCGTCATGTCCCGCCGGCCGCGCGTTCACCGGGGAGACCGGGAGTTCACCTCCCGGCCTCCCCGCCCCACGCCCTCCGGCTCACTCCTCGGGCTGCGAGCCGCCCCGCGCGGCCGCGAACGCGGCCAGTGCCTCGGCGACGTACGCCTCGGCGGCCGCCTTGGTGACGCCCAGGCCGCTCAGCGGGCCGTCGCCGTCCTCCAACTCCAGCAGTGCCAGCAGGACGTGCTCGGTGCCGACGTGGTTGTGGCCCAGCCGCAGCGCCTCGCGGAAGGTGAGCTCCAGCGCCTTCTTCGCCCCCGCGTCGAACGGAACGAGTTCGGGCGCGTCGCCGGCCGCGGGCGGGAGCGCCGCGGTGAGGGCCTCCCGGACCGCCTCCGCCGTCACGCCCTGTGCGGTGACGGCCTTCGCGGCGAGCCCGTCCGGCTCGCTCAGCAGGCCCAGGCCCAGGTGCTCGGGCCGGATCTCGGCGTGGCCCGCGGTCCGGGCCTCGTTCTGCGCCGCCACCACGGCGTTCCGGGCGCGGGGGGTGAACCGGCCGAACCCCTGGGAGGGGTCGAGATCCGGCGCGGAGCCCTTGGGGACGAAGCGCTTCTGGGCGGCCTGCTTGGTGATGCCCATGCTCCGGCCGATGTCGGTCCAGGAGGCGCCCGAGCGCCGGGCCTGGTCCACGAAGTGGCCGATCAGGTGGTCGGCCACCTCGCCGAGGTGCTCCGCGGCGAGGACCGCGGTGGAAAGCTGCCGCAGGACGTCGGACTCGGTCTGCTTGATGCCCTCGATCAGGTCGTCGAGGCGGACGGTGCCCGTGACGGGTGTCGGATTCTCCATGCGTCAACCGTAAGTTGACGACATCAGGCCGTCAACCCGAGGTTGACGATTCTCGGCCAAGTCCCTCCACGGGCCCGCGCACCTCGAACTGGAAACAGCCGTACTCCACCGCCCGGACGTGGACCAGCGCCGTCCCCGGATCGGCGAACGCCTCGTCCAGAGCGGCGTCGAGGACGGCGGTGACGCCCGTCCCCGGGTCCCCGGGCAGCTCGGCCAGCAGCCCTCCGGCGATACGCCCGCGGGCGTCGTAGCGGCGCAGCACCCGCCGTACCCCCGGCCGCGCGAACGGGTAGCCGAACGCTTCCCGGGGGCCGGGCCCGCCGCACTCCGCGGCGTGGACGAACACCGGGCCCTGCTCGTCGTACGCGCCCGGGTCCGTTCCCGTGCGGGCCGCCCACCGCCGCAGCGGCGCGTACGTCACCAGGGCGATCCGCTCGCCGGGCCGGGAGAGCCGCAGGCAGCAGCGCAGCGGGGCGCCTCCCTCGCCGTCGGCGAACGGCAGCGCCGGGCGTCCGGCGTCGTCCTCGGCGCGCAGTCGCTCCAGTACGGACGGGGGTATGGGCAGAGGGGTGTGGCGGGGTGGCCGGACAGGGGTGCCGTGGGAAGTGCCGTGGGTCGTCATGCCCCCACTGTCGCTCCGTATCGCCGCAGGTACCGGCGGGAAAAGGTCATCACGTTCCCCGGAGCGGGCGTGCGAGGATGGCCGGAGCCCGAAATCCGGACGCACGAAGGAGATGACGCAGGTGCCTGGTACGAACCTCACGCGCGAAGAGGCGCGGGAGCGGGCCCGTCTGCTCGAGGTGGACTCGTACGAGATCGAGCTCGACCTCTCCGGCGCGCAGGAGGGGGGAACCTTCCGCTCGGCCACCACGGTGAGGTTCGACGCGCGCGAGGCCCGGGAGAGCTTCATCGACCTGGTGGCCCCGGCCGTGCACGAGATCGTCCTCAACGGCGAGTCCCTCGACCCCGCCGAGGCCTTCGCCGACTCGCGCATCGCTCTGCCCGGCCTGGTCGCCGGACGCAACGAGCTGCGCGTCGTCGCCGACTGCGCCTACACCAACACCGGCGAGGGCCTGCACCGCTTCGTCGACCCCGTCGACGACCAGGCGTACCTCTACACGCAGTTCGAGGTGCCCGACGCCCGCCGCGTCTTCGCCTGCTTCGAGCAGCCCGACCTGAAGGCGTCCTTCGCCTTCACCGTCACCGCTCCCGAGGGCTGGACGGTGATCTCCAACTCGCCCACCCCGGAGCCCGGGGGGCAGGGCCGGAACGTCTGGCGCTTCGAGCCGACCCCGCGCATCTCCTCCTACATCACCGCGCTGATCGCCGGCCCGTACCACTCGGTGCACAGCAGCTGGGAGGACGGCAGGGGCCGCAGCGTCCCGCTGGGCGTCTACTGCCGCCCCTCACTGGCCGAGCACCTGGACGCGGACGCGATCTTCGAGGTCACCCGCCAGGGCTTCGACTGGTTCGAGGAGAAGTTCGACCACCCCTACCCCTTCGCCAAGTACGACCAGCTCTTCGTCCCCGAGTTCAACGCGGGCGCGATGGAGAACGCGGGCGCCGTCACCATCCGCGACCAGTACGTCTTCCGCTCCAAGGTGACGGACGCCGCCTACGAGGTGCGTGCCGAGACGATCCTGCACGAGCTGGCCCACATGTGGTTCGGCGACCTGGTCACCATGGAGTGGTGGAACGACCTGTGGCTGAACGAGTCGTTCGCCACCTACACCTCCATCGCCTGCCAGGCCGCCGCCCCCGGCAGCCGCTGGCCGCACGCGTGGACGACCTTCGCCAACTCGATGAAGACCTGGGCCTACCGCCAGGACCAGCTCCCCTCCACGCACCCGATCATGGCCGAGATCCGCGACCTGGACGACGTCCTGGTCAACTTCGACGGCATCACCTACGCCAAGGGCGCCTCCGTCCTCAAGCAGCTGGTGGCCTACGTCGGCCAGGACGCCTTCTTCCGCGGCGTGCAGACGTACTTCAAGCGGCACGCCTGGGGCAACACCCGCCTGACCGACCTGCTCACCGCCCTGGAGGAGACCTCCGGCCGGGATCTGAAGACCTGGTCGAAGGCGTGGCTGGAGACGGCCGGCATCAACGTCCTGCGCCCGGAGATCGAGGTGGACGAAGACGGCGTCATCACCTCCTTCGCCGTGCGCCAGGAGGCCCCGGCCCTGCCGGCGGGCGCCAAGGGCGAGCCGCTGCTGCGCCCGCACCGCATCGCCGTCGGCTCCTACGAGCTGGAGGACGGGAAGCTGGTGCGCACCGGCCGGATCGAGCTGGACGTGGACGGCGAGCGCACCGAGGTGCCCGAACTGGCCGGCACCCGCCGTCCGGCGGTGGTCCTGCTCAACGACGACGACCTGTCCTACGCCAAGGTCCGGCTCGACGAGGCGTCCCTGGCCACCGTCACCGGCCACCTGGGCGACTTCACCGAGTCGCTGCCGCGCGCCCTGTGCTGGGCCTCGGCCTGGGACATGACCCGCGACGGCGAGATGGCCGCCCGCGACTACCTGGAGCTGGTGCTCTCCGGCATCGGCAAGGAGTCCGACATCGGTGTCGTCCAGTCCCTCCAGCGGCAGGTCAAGCTGGCCCTGGACCTGTACGCCGCGCCGAGCTGGCGCGAGACCGGGCTGCTGCGCTGGTCCGAGGCGGCGCTGGAGCGGCTGCGCACGGCCGAGCCCGGCAGCGACCACCAGCTCGCCTGGGCACGGGCGCTGGCCGCCACCGCCCGCACCGACGAGCAGCTCGGTCTGGTCGCCGGACTGCTGGACGGCAGCGAGGAGATCGAGGGCCTGACGGTGGACACCGAGCTGCGCTGGGCCCTGCTCCACCGCCTCGCGGCCACCGGGCGCGCGGACGAGGCCGCCATCGAGGCCGAGCTGGAGCGCGACCGCACCTCGGCCGGCGAGCGGCACGCGGCGGCGGCGCGGGCGGCCCGGCCGACGCGGGAGGCCAAGGCCCAGGCGTGGGCCTCGGTCGTGGAGTCCGACAAGCTGCCCAACGCCATGCAGGAGTCGGTCATCGGCGGCTTCGTCCAGACCGACCAGCGCGAGCTGCTCGCCCCGTACACCGCGAAGTACTTCGACGCGCTCAAGGACGTGTGGGAGTCGCGCAGCCACGAGATGGCCCAGCAGATCGCGGTCGGCCTCTACCCGGCCCTCCAGGTCTCCGAGGAGACGCTGCGGGCCACGGACGCCTGGCTGGAGTCGGCCGAGCCCAGCGCGGCCCTGCGCCGCCTGGTGACGGAGTCGCGCGCGGGGATCGAGCGGGCGCTGAAGGCGCAGGCGGCGGACGCGGCGGCGGCCGTCTGACGCTCCGGAGGCCCCGTCGAAGGGGGCGGTGCCCGCGCCTTGGTGCGCGGGCACCGCCCCCTTCTCGGTGTTCTCGTCTCGGTGTTCCCGAGGGATTTCCCGGGTCTCTCAGCCGGACGGGGTGCCGCGCGGCGCGGCGGTCCCACCGGAGGCGTCCTCGATCCTCTCCCCTGACTCCCCGGTCACCTCGGACCGGTCGGCCTCCCCGGCCCTGCCGGCCCTGTCGTCATCGCCGTCGCCGCCTTCCCCGTCCCCGGAGCGGGTGGCCGCCAGGGACCAGCCGATCGAGACGGCGATGGTGGCCGCGATGACCCCGAGGGTGACGGGGATGGGGAGCTTGCCGACGGGGGTCTCGGACAGGATCAGCTTGACACCGGCGAAGACGAGCAGGAACGCCAGCCCGTAGTGGAGGTAGGTGAAGCGACGCAGCAGCCCGGACAGGCAGAAGTACAGGCTGCGCAGGCCCAGGACGGCGAAGGCGTTGGCCGTCCACACCAGGAAGGTGTCGGTGGTGATGGCCAGGACGGCGGCGACCGAGTCGATGGCGAAGATCAGGTCGGTGGCCTCGATCGCGACGAGCGCGACGAACAGCAGGGTGGCCACCCGGCGCCCGTCGATCCGCACGAAGAAGCGGTCGCCGTGGTACCGGGAGTCGGTCGGGACGACCTTCCTCACCAGCCGCACGAGCGGGTTGCGGTCGGGGTGGACCTCCTCGTCGTGCGAGAAGGCCATCTTCCAGCCGGTCCAGATCAGGAACGCGCCGAAGAGGTAGGCGGTCCAGAAGAAGACCTGGAGCAGCTCGGCCCCGACGAAGATGAACACCAGCCGGGCGGCGAGCGCGCCGATCACGCCCCAGAAGAGGATCTTGTGCTGGTAGGCGTCGGGCACGGCGAAGAACGAGAAGACCAGGGCGAAGACGAAGACGTTGTCGATCGAGAGGGCCTTCTCGATCAGGTAGCCCGCGTAGTAGGTGCCGGCGGTGTCGCCGCCCTGCCAGGCCCACAGCACGAGGCCGAAGCCCAGGCCGGCGGCGATCCACACCGCGCTCCAGACGGCCGCCTCGCGGAAGCCGATCACGTGGTTGTCGCGGTGGGCGAGCAGATCGACGGCGAGCATCGCGGCGATGCCCAGGGTCAAGGCGGCCCACACCCACAGGGGGACGGTCAGTGACGGGTCGTTCAACGGGATCGGGTTCCTTCTGTCCTCGGCGGGTTCGGCGGGTTCGGCGCGGTGCCGGCGGCGATCGGCCGGGGCGGGAGGTGCGGGGCGGTCATGGCGGATCCGCCTTCCCGCGCGGAAACGGTCATATCCCCAAGAGTCACCCCAAAGAGGGAGTGCGTCAACCATTACGCGAAAAGTTTTTCGCTAATCACGGAGCGCCCTTCAGGAGTGACACGCGAAGCGCGGATCGTACGATGGAGGCATGACCGCCTCCCTCTCCCGCGGCGACCGGTGGACCTTCCTCACCAACCACGCCCGCGTGCTCCTGCACATCGCCCGCGACCCCGAGGTCCGGCTGCGGGACGTCGCGGCGTCCATCGGCATCACCGAACGCGCGACCCAGGCGATCGTCGCCGACCTGGAGGCCGCCGGATACCTCAGCCGCACCCGGGTCGGCAGGCGCAACCGCTACACCGTCGACCCCACCGTCTCCCTGCGCCACCCCTCGGAGGCGGACCACCCCGTCGGGGACCTGCTCGACACCTTCCTCCACCGCGAGGCGCCCCCGGCCTCCACCACCTCCCGGGCGGCGGCACCCGGGGAGGAGGACCGGGAGGCCTCCGGCGCCTGAGGGTTGGGGTTCACCGCGGCAGGACCTCCACGTATGGAAGCGGCCCGCGCTCCGGCGCGGTCATCAGGGCGGTGCGGACCACGGCGGCCTGCCGCGCGGGGCGGTCGCGGAGCGCGGCCGCGGTGAGGTGGACGACCGTGACGCCCTGACCCCGCAGCCGCTCGCGTTTGCGGGCGTACGCCGGAGGGCGGGCGCCGCCCCGCGAGCCCGTGCCGCCCCGCGCGTCCGTGGCGTCGCGGACGTCGATCTCGACGGCCACGGCCCGCTCCGGCCAGTAGGCGTCCACCCCGCCGAGGTGGGGGCCGCCGGGCAGCCGGAGGTCGACGTTCCAGCAGGGCTCGGGCAGGCCGTGGGCGCGGACCAGGCCGTACAGCAGGCTCTCGGCCACCGACCGGCTCTCGGCCAGCAGCACGTCCACGGCTTCCGCCAGCTGCGGGCGCCCCAGCAGCCGGGCCCGGGCCAGCTCGCCGAGCACGGCCCGCGCCTCGCAGTGGCCGCCGCGCACCGCCTCGGTCAGCATCCGGCACACCGCCACCGCGTCACCGGTACGGGCGGCGGTGTCGGCCAGCGCCCGGGCCACCGGGGCCACGGGCAGGCCGGTGATCTCCTCGGGCACGGGGAGGCGGCGGGTGCGCACCACGCGGGCGCAGCCGGCCGGACGCAGCCGCCGGGTGTGCGGCACCAGCACGTCGATGTGCTCCAGGGCGGACAGCGGGGGCGTGGAGGAGAAGCCGTGCAGGGCGAGCGCGGCCGGCCCGGTGATCACCGCCCGTGCCTCGCGGAAGGCGGTACGGCCGGCCCCTCGGTCTCCGGCGCGGTCGCCGGGCCCGGCCGGGACCCGCCCCGGCACGCGGTCCGGCCCCGCCGCGTACAGCAGCACCGCGTGCAGCCGCTCCTCGCCGGTCGGCGGCCCGGGGTGCAGCAGGTAGACGCCCGGCAGCGGCATCCGCCAGGGGCCGCCCGGCCGGCAGCGCTCGCCGGCGGCGGCGGCCGACACGCCGTTCTCGCGCAGCGTGCGGGCCGTCACCACCCGGCGGCGTACGTGCGACAGACGGCGGACGGGGCGGGGGGAAACGGGGGTCTCATGGCTCATGTCCCCGCGATTCCCACCCGCGTTCCGCCCGCCAACCTCTGTTACGCACCCGTCGACGAACGCGGACAAGCCCGTCCTAAAGTACGGGCGTTCGAGCGCCGATCAGCTCCCCGCCGCATGGGCGGCCGCGTCGCGGCGCTGCGCCCGCAGGGCCCGCGCCGTGTCGTCGCGGGCCTCCAGCACCAGGCGCCGCAGCGCGGGAGCGGCCCCCTCGTGCGCGGCCAGCCAGGCGTCCGTCCGCTCCAGCACGGCCGGGCCGTCCTGGAGCGCGGGGAACAGGCCGCGCACGACCGACATGCCGATCTCGATGGAGCGTTCGGCCCACACCCGCTCGATCACCTCGAAGTACCGGGGCGCGTACGGCGCCAGCAGCTCCCGCTGCCCCGGCTGGTCGAAGCCCGAGATGGTCGCCTCCACCAGCGCGTTGGACAGGCGGTCGGAGTCCACCACGTCCGTCCACGCCCGCGCCTTGACCTCGGCCGACGGCCGCGCGGCCAGGCAGCGCACCTGGTGCCGCTTGCCGGAGGCGGTGTCGTCGCGGACCAGCTCGGCCGCCAGCCGCGCCTCGTCGGCCAGGCCCTGGGAGGCCAGCGTCTCCAGGAAGGCCCAGCGCAGCTCCTGGTCGACCTCCAGCCCGTCGATCCGGCCCGTGCCCTCCAGCAGCCTGTCCAGCACCTGGAGGTCGTGCTCGTCGTGCGCGACGGCGGCGAAGAACCGTGCCCACGCGAGCTGGTGGTCGCCGCCCGGCTCGGCCTGCCGCAGATGCCGCAGCGCGCCCTGGGCGAGCAGCCGCGCGCCCTCCTCGCGCCACTCGGGCGCGACGTAGTGCACCAGGGCGGTGCGCGCCCAGGCGTGCAGCATCTGCACCACGCCGATGTCGGACTCCCGGCCGCCGAAGCGCAGCACCAGGTCGAGGAAGTCGCGGGCGGGCATCAGCGCGTCGCGCGTGAGGTTCCACAGGGCCGACCAGCACAGCGCGCGGGCCAGGTTGTCGGTGACCGAGCCCAGGTGGGAGCGGAGGGTGTCCAGGGACGCCTCGTCGAAGCGGACCTTGCAGTACGTCAGGTCGTCGTCGTTGACGAGGATCAGTTCGGGGCGCTCGGCGCCCGCCAGCTCCTCCACGACCGTCCGCACGCCGGTGACGTCCACCTCCGCGCGGGCGTAGCGCTCCAGCGCGCCCCCCGCCGTCCGCCGCCGGTACAGGCCGACCGCCACCCGGTGCGGGCGCAGCACCGGGTACTCGTCGGCCGCCTCCTGGACGACCGCCAGCTCGGTGATCCGGCCCGCGGAGTCGTGGACGACCTGCGGGGTGAGGGAGTTGACCCCGGCGGTCTGCAGCCAGGCGCGCGCCCACTCGCCCATGTCGCGTCCGGAGGTCTCCTCCAGCACCGACAGCAGGTGCTCCAGCCGCGTGTTGCCCCATTCGTGGCGCTTGAAGTACCGCCGCGCGCCCTCCAGGAAGGCGTCGCGCCCCACGTACGCCACGAGCTGCTTGAGGACGGAGGCGCCCTTGGCGTAGGTGATGCCGTCGAAGTTGAGCTTGGCGTCCTCCAGATCACGGATGTCGGCGGTGATCGGGTGGGTGGAGGGCAGCTGGTCGGCGCGGTACGCCCAGGACTTGCGGCGGTTGGCGAAGGTGATCCAGCCGTCGGTGAAGCGGGTGGCCTCCACCATCGAGAAGGAGCCCATGAAGTCGGCGAAGGACTCCTTGAGCCACAGGTCGTCCCACCACTCCATGGTGACCAGGTCGCCGAACCACATGTGCGCCATCTCGTGCAGGATGACGTTGGCCCGCCCCTCGTAGGAGGCGTCGGTCACCTTGCCCCGGAAGACGAACTCCTCGCGGAAGGTCACACAGCCCGGGTTCTCCATCGCGCCGAGGTTGTACTCGGGCACGAACGCCTGGTCGTACTTGCCGAACGGGTACGGGTAGTCGAAGTGGTCGTGGAAGAAGTCCAGGCCCTGCTTGGTGACGGTGAAGATCTCGTCGGCGTCGAAGTGGCGGGCCAGCCCCCTGCGGCACAGCGCGCCCAGGGGGATCACCAGCTCCCCGCCGCCGGGCAACTCGCGCCGGTAGATGTCGGTGACGTGGTGGTAGGGGCCGGCCACGACGGTGGTGATGTACGTCGAGATCGGCTTGGTCGTCTCGAAGCGCCAGACGGCCGCGCCGTCCCCGACCGGCTCCGGCTCGCCGTTGCGCGCGCCGTTGCTCAGCACCGTCCACCGCTCGGGGGCGGTGACGGTGAAGGTGAAGGGCGCCTTGAGGTCGGGCTGCTCGAAGTTCGCGAACACCCGGCGGGCGTCGGCCGGTTCGTACTGGGTGTAGAGGTAGGTCTCCCCGTCCTCGGGGTCGAGGAAGTGGTGCATCCCCTCGCCGGTGCGGCTGTACGCGCACCAGGCGTCCACGGTCAGGGTGTTGTCGGCCTCCAGGGAGTCCAGCGCGACGCGCGTGCCGTCGAAGACCTCGTCCGCGTTCAGCTCGCGGCCGTTGAGCGTCACCGAGGCGACCGCCGGGGCCAGCAGGTCGGCGAAGGTCGAGGCGCCGGGCTCGGCGCAGCGGAAGCGGATGGTGGTGGTGGAGCGGAAGGTGCGCGGGCCGTCCCCGGGGTGGGGCCCGACCGCCGAGCGCAGGTCGAGCGCGATGTCGTACCCGTCCACGGTCAGCAGCCGGGCGCGCTCCCGGGCCTCGTCACGGGTCAGATTCTCACCGGGCACGGCGTGACTCCCTCGTCTCGCGTCTCGACAACGAAGGGCCAGGATTTCATGCGGCCCCCGGCCTGTGCGCAGCCGGTCGACCGGCCGGTCGGACGGCCGCGCGGGAATCAGCGCGCGGGCCCCGGGCGTTCCCGTCAAGCACCCCGGCGGCCGTCCGCACGACGGCCGCCGTCCGTGCGCGCCGGCGGGGAGGGAACCCGCACCATTCGTACGACGAGGAGATCCGCATGCCCGAGACGTCCGAGACCGCGAGCAGGACCCCGGCCGACTTCTGGTTCGACCCCATCTGCCCGTGGGCCTGGCTGACCTCCCGCTGGATGCTGGAGGTGGAGAAGGTCCGCCCGGTCGAGGTGCGCTGGCACGTGATGAGCCTGTCGGTGCTCAACGAGAACCGGCTGGACGAGCTGCCGCGGCGGTACGTCGATCTGATGCGGGCCGGCTGGGGCCCGGTGCGCGTGCTCATCGCCGCCGAGCAGAAGCACGGCCCCGAGGTGCTCGGCCCGCTCTACACCGCCCTGGGCACCCGCTTCCACAACCGGGGCCTGCCCAACGAGCGCGCCACGATCGTGGACGCGCTGAAGGAGGCCGGTCTTCCCGGGGAACTGGCGGACGCGGCCGACACGGAGGTCTACGACGAGCGGCTGCGCGCCTCGCACGAGGAGGGCATCAGCCTGGTCGGCCAGGAGGTCGGCACCCCGGTGATCGCCGTACCGGGCGCGGACGGGAAGCAGACCGCCTTCTTCGGCCCGGTCGTCACTCCGGCTCCCAAGGGCGAGGCCGCGGCCCGGCTGTGGGACGGCACGCTGATGGTCGCCTCCACCCCCGGCTTCTTCGAGCTGAAGCGGACCCGCACGGAGGACCCGAAGTTCGACTGAGCCCTCGTTCCGCCTCGTTCCCGCGCCCTGCTCCCGTCCACGGAGGGAAGCCTCCCGCACCGCCCGCCGCCCGTGATGCGCGAAGGCTGAGAAGACGACCGCGTGGGCGGCGGGCGGTGCGGGAGCGGCGGGACCCGGCGCGACGGGGAGGCCGTGCGGTGCGCGGGATCCGCCGCCCATTGTTGTTGCACATTATGTGCAACAACAATGGGCGGGCAACAGCGCGCGCCGGGGCGCGCGGACGCGCGGCGGCTAACGTCCGCGCGCCGGCTGGGCGCTCGCCCTCGCGGCGGCCCGCCGCTGCCGCACCAGCCCGGCCGCGGACAGGGCCAGGGTGAGCCCGGCGGTGAAGGCGAGCTGGGTGCGGGTGTCGCCCTCGCGCAGCATCAGCAGCAGCACCGCGGCCACCCCCGCCAGTGACAGCCAGGTCAGCGCGGGGAACAGCCACATGCGCACCACCAGCCGCTCCGGTGCCTGACGCTCCAGCCTGCGGCGGGTGATGAGCTGGGAGACGGCGATGAAGCCCCACACCACCAGCACGGCGGCGCCCACCATGTTCAGCAGCCAGGCGAAGACGGTGTCGGGCCACCAGAAGCTCAGCAGCACGGCGAAGAACCCGAAGGCGGCCGAGGCCACCACCGTCCGGCGCGGCACCCCGCCGCCGACCCGCCCCAGGAAGGCCGGGCCCTCGCCCCGGGCGACCAGCGAGTACGCCATCCGCGAGGCGCCGTAGATGTTGGCGTTCATGGCCGACAGCAGGGCGACCAGCACCACCACGTTCATGACCTCGGCGGCGGCCGGGACGCCGATGTGGTCCAGCACGGCGGCGTACGGGCCGGAGAGCACCGAATCGTCGTCCCAGGGGATCAGCGTGACGATCACCGCGATCGAGCCGACGTAGAAGACGGCGATGCGCCACATCGCCGTGCGCACGGCCCTGGCCACACCCCGCACCGGGTCCTTCGACTCGGCCGCGGCGATGGTCACCGTCTCCAGCCCGCCGTAGGCGAAGACCGAGGCCAGCAGGCCGACGACCAGGCCCTCCGCGCCGTTGGGCAGGAAGCCGCCCTGCCCGGTGAGGTTGTCCAGACCGGGGGAGGGGGTGGAGGGCAGCAGGCCCAGGACGGCCACGAGGCCCAGGAGGATGAACAGGACGATCGCGGCGACCTTCAGCGCGGCGAACCAGAACTCGTACTCGCCGAAGTTCCGCACGGCCAGCAGGTTGCTGCCGGTGAACGCCGCCATGAAGACGGCGACCCACAGCCACTGCGGGGTGCCCGGCAGCCAGCCCGTCATGATCGTCGCCGCGCCCAGCGCCTCCACGGCGACGGCCACGCACAGCAGCACCCAGAAGATCCAGCCGGCGGTGAAGCCCGCCCACGGGCCGATCGCGCGCTCGGCGTGCACGGAGAAGGAGCCGGAGGCGGGGTGGGCGGCGGACATCTCGCCGAGCATCCGCATCACCAGCATCACCAGCAGTCCGGAGGCGGCGTAGGCCAGGACGATGGACGGGCCCGCGGCGGCGATGCCCGCACCGGAGCCGACGAAGAGGCCGGCGCCGATCACGCCGCCGAGGGCGATCATCGACAGATGGCGCTGCTTGAGGCCGTGGGAGAGGGCGGAGTGCTCGGTGCCGTCCGCCTTCGGGTGGGGGGGAGGCGGTGGTCTTCACATCGGGCGTGCCGGACATGGGGAAGGTGCCGTCCAGGGGGTCGGGGGAAGCGGAACAGTTGGCTCCGCCTCGGTCAGTGTGGGTGTCAGACCCGGTCGGCGGCAACGTCCCCCGCCTCCCTGTCCGTTATCCGGACACCTTGGTCACTCCGTGTGCGGACCGCGGCGCACGCCGGCGGGCGCGCCGCTCCAGGCGCCCTCCAGCCGCCTCCCACAAGCTGGACCTGCCCTTCTTTGTCGCCAATCTCACGGGGGGCGCCGGGGCTAACGTCGGTTAACGTCGGGGCGTCCCCCGAAGTCCTCACGAGACCGGAGCCGTGATGAGCACCTCTGCCACCACCACAGCCACCGTCCGCCCGGGCGCCGTCCTCGCCGACGTCCTGCCCGCCTCCACCGCCGCCCGCGCCCGCCTGCGCGACGCGGCCCTGGTCCTCGGCGGCGCCGCGCTCACCGGGGTGGCCGCGCAGCTCGCGGTCCCCGTGCCGGGCTCACCCGTCCCCGTCACCGGCCAGACCTTCGCCGCCCTGCTGCTCGGCGCCGGCCTGGGACCCCGCCGAGCCCTGGCCTCCATGGGCCTGTACGCCGCCGCGGGCGTGGCCGGAATGCCGTGGTTCGCCGAGGGCGCCTCCGGCGCCGCGATGCCCTCCTTCGGCTACGTCATCGGCATGCTGCTGGCAGCCGTCGCCGTCGGCGCCCTGGCCCGCCGCGGCGGTGACCGCGGCGCACTGCGCACCGCCGGGACCATGGCCGTGGGCACCGCGATCATCTACGCCGTCGGCGTCCCCTACCTGGCGCTGGCCACGGGCATGTCCGCCGGCCAGGCCGTCGCCGCCGGTCTGGTGCCCTTCCTGATCGGCGACGCGCTCAAGGCGGCCCTGGCCATGGGAGCCCTCCCCGCGGCCTGGAAGCTGGTCGGGCGCAAGTCCTGACCCGGCCCCGAATAGACTTCCGTCCCATGCGCGTGTACCTCGGCTCCGACCATGCCGGCTACGAACTGAAGAACCACCTCGTCCAGTGGCTGAAGGAGGCCGGGCACGAGCCCGTCGACTGCGGCCCCCACATCTACGACGCGGCCGACGACTACCCGCCCTTCTGCCTGCGCGCCGCGGAGCAGACGGCCGACGACGAGGACTCCCTGGGCATCGTCATCGGCGGCTCGGGCAACGGCGAGGCCATCGCCGCCAACAAGGTCAAGGGAGTGCGGGCCGCGCTGGCGTGGAGCGTGGAGACCGCCAGGCTGGGCCGTGAGCACAACGACGCCAACGTGATCAGCGTCGGCGCCCGGATGCACACCACCGAGGAGGCCGTCTCCTTCGTGCAGGCCTTCCTCGACACCCCGTTCTCCGGCGACGAGCGGCACATCCGCCGCATCGACATGCTCTCGTCGTACGAGCGGACCGGGAACCTCCCGCCCGTCCCCGCCCACCACCCCCAGCAGGACTGAACCGCACCCGTGCCGGAAGGCCACACCATCCACCGGCTGGCCGCCGACCTCGACGACAGGTTCGGCGGCCGGCCCGTGCGCGCATCCAGCCCCCAGGGCCGCTTCGAGGGCGGAGCCGCCCTCGTCGACGGCCGGACGATGAGCGGCGCCGACGCCCACGGCAAGCACCTCTTCCTCGGCTTCCCCCACACCCCGGGGGAGGCCGACGGCGAATGGATCCACATCCACCTGGGCCTGTACGGCTCCTTCGCCCTCGGCGAGGGAGGGCCCCCCGCCCCCGTCGGACAGATACGCCTGCGCCTGGTCACGGCGGAGGCGCCCCCGGCCTACGCCGACCTGCGCGGCCCCAACACCTGCGAGCTGCTCACCGCGGCGGAGAAGGACGCGGTCACCGGCCGCCTGGGCCCCGACCCGCTGCGCCCCGACGCCGACCCCGAGCGGGCCTGGGCCCGGATCTCCCGCAGCCGCACCACGATCGCCGCTCTGCTGATGGACCAGAAGGTCGTCGCGGGCGTCGGCAACGTCTACCGCGCCGAGGTCCTCTTCCGGCACAACATCGACCCCTACCGGGCGGGCAGGGACCTCGCCCGCGCCGAGTGGGAGGCGGTCTGGGCGGATCTGGCAGGGCTGATGCGCGAGGGCGTACGGAACAACCGCATCGACACCGTACGCCCCGAGCACACCCCCGAGGCCATGGGCCGCCCGCCGCGCGTGGACGACCACGGCGGCGAGGTGTACGTCTACCGCCGGGCCGGGATGCCCTGCCACATCTGCGGCGAGGAGGTCCGCACCGCCCCGCTCGCCGCCCGCAACCTGTTCTGGTGCCCCGGCTGCCAGAAGCCCTGACCCGTCGGGGCCCGTCGGCCTCTCGTACCCCAGGAGCCCGGCCCCCAGAAGCCCGGGTCCCCTGGGCCCGAGCGGTCAGAAGCCGTGCGGCAGCCACGGAGCGACGGGCCAGGAGAACGCGGTCGCGGCCCCGGCCAGCGCCCCGGGGCGCAGCTCCCGCACCCGCCCGGCGCCCGCCAGTGCGACCAGGGACGTACCGCCCAGGTATATCTCGCCCAACTCCCTCGCCCCCAGGGACAGTTCGGCCGCGTCGCCGGTGCGCTCGCAGGAGGCGCCCGAGGCGTCACCGGTCAGCCGCCAACGGCCCGTGTTCCAGGGGCAGAAGGCGTCCTCCACCTCCAGCACCACGTCCACCGGCGCCGCGTAGCGGCGGGCCGCCAGCGCCGCGCCCACCTCCACCGGACGCAGGTGCAGCAGGTCACGCAGACCGAGCCCGCACCGCCGGATGTCGCTGACCAGGTGGAACAGCGGATCGTCCACCGGACGGGACCTCGCCTCCACCGCCGAGGTCAGGTCGATCCCGAACAGGAAGCGCCACAGCGCCGCGTACGCCGCCGGATCCAGCGCCTCCAGATCGTGCACCACCACCGTGCCGTTCGGCCCGGCCGCGTCCCACTGGGGTTTGACGGAGTACCGGGCGTACCCGCGCAGTCCGCCGTCCGCCTCGGCCAGCACACAGCGCAGCGCCGACGCGCCCTCCCGCCAGGCCTCGGGATCCAGCACCCCCTGCCGCTCCCAGCCCGGACGCCGCTCCAGCATGCCGGGCCGGGAAGGCACCCGCCGGGCGTACAGCGCCTCGCACTCCTCCAGCACCGCCACCGGATCGGCGTTCCGCAGCCGGACCCCGTCCGCACCCGGCGGCACCTCCAGGCGCACCCGGGCCGTGTCGATCAGCGCACGCGTATGGCGGGCGGCGACGCCGTACCCGAAGCGACCGTAGATCGCCGGCTCCGAGGCGGTCAGCACCGCCAGCGGCTCCCCGGCCGCCCGTACGTCGTCCAGCTGCCGCCGCATCATGGCGGTCAGGATGCCGCGCCGCCGGTGCGTGGCGGCCACGCTGACCATCGTCAGCCCGCCGGTGGGCACGATCGCCCCACCGGGCACCGACATGCGGAAGGAGAGCGTGCCGGCCGTACCGACGATCTCCTCCCCGTCCCGGACGGCGACCGACCGTTCGAACTCCGTCAGCTCCCGCCACAGCGCCCGGGCCTCGGGCGGCTCGGACTCCCCGAAGGCGAGTTCGAGCTTCCCGTACCAGTCGTCCCACTCCTCGGGCCGCAGCGTCCGCAGATCCGTACTCGTCATGCGCCCATCCCTATCAGGGAGGTGGAGACGGGGCGACTGGTTATCGAACACCGTTTCAGGTCATCCCATGTCGGGAATCGACGGACCCCCGAACGGGTGGATAAGGTCCCTGACATGGCAGGTCGCACGGGCAAGACCCCTCCCGCGCCCCGGTTGTACCAGGCCCGCAAGGCCGTCCACCGGGCCCGCACCGTCCTGCGCCGTTCCGCGGTCGACTACTTCCGCGGCGAGGGGTCCGACTGGATCGCCTTCGTCGCCCTGCTCGCCACCGTCCCCGCCCTCGCCTACGCCACCGCCGCCGAGCCGCTGTGGTTCGCGCCCGAGGGCCTGGTGCTGCCGGTCATCGCGGGCGGCCTGCTGCTGCGCCCGGCCAGCCTGCTGGTCCTGTACGCCGCCGCGGCCGGCGCCCTGCTCGTGGAGGCCACCGTGCTCGGCCCGTACACGGCCGGGCCCGGCCGCGTCACACCGGGGACGGTCCTGGTGGTGGGCGCGGTCGGGCTCTCCGGGCTGCTGATCGCCCAGTTCCGAAGCCGGGTCGGCGTCCCCTGGCGGCGCGGCAACACCATGCTGTTCGACCTGCGCGAACGCATCCGCGTCCAGAGCAAGCTGCCGAAGCTGCCCGCGGGCTGGCACCGGGAGATGGCGCTGCGCCCGGCGGGCGGGCAGTCCTTCTCCGGCGACTTCGTCGTCGCCACCCTCACCGGGCCCGACCGCCGCACCCTGGAGGCCGTCCTCACCGACGTCTCCGGCAAGGGCATGGACGCGGGCTCCCGCGCGCTGCTGCTGTCCGGCGCCTTCGGCGGGCTGCTGGGCTCCCTGCCCCCGCACGCCTTCCTCCCGGCCGCCAACGACTACCTGCTGCGCCAGGACTGGCAGGAGGGCTTCGCGACCTCCGTCCACCTCGTCCTCGACCTCGACAGCGGAGACTACGAGCTGTTCTCCGCGGGCCACGTGCCGGCCCTCCAGCTCAACGCGGGCAGCGGCCGCTGGGAGGAGAAGAACGCCGAGGGACCGCTCCTGGGCGTCTACGACGGCGCCCGGTTCGACCCGGTCAAGGGCAGCCTGCGCCCCGGCGACGTTCTGATGCTCTTCACCGACGGTCTGGTGGAGACCGCCGAGAGAGAGCTGAGCGAGGGCATCGACCGGCTGACGGGGGAGGCCGACCGCTATGTCGTCGCCGGTTTCGAGGGGGCGGCCTGGCATCTGATCGAGGCCGTCGCCCGCGACGTCAACGACGACCGGGCCCTGCTGCTGATCCGCCGTGACTGACGACGAGGCCGGCACGGCCGGCACGGCCGGCGGGCCCCGGTGGCCCGCCACCGAGGCGGAGGCGGTGGCCGAGCAGGAGCGGATCCGGGCCGCGGCCGATCCGGTGGGCCCGGGACCGGCGCCCGGGCAGGCGCGCCGGATCGCCGGGGTCGACGTCACCTACGACGAGGGCAGCGACCTGCTGGTCGCGGCGGCCGTGGTGCTGGACGCGGAGAGCCTGGAGGTCCTGGAGGAGGCCGTCCACACCGGCCGCAGCCGCTTCCCGTACATCCCGGGCCTGCTCGCCTTCCGCGAGCTGCCGCCGGTACTGGCCGCGCTGGAGAAGCTCGGCACACCACCCGATCTGGTGGTCTGCGACGGCTACGGCTACGCGCACCCCCGGCGGGCCGGGCTGGCGGTGCATCTGGGTGTGCTGACCGGGCTGCCGTGCTTCGGGGTCGCCAAGTCGCCCTTCGTCTTCGACCACACCGAGCCGGGACCGCGGCGGGGCGACACCTCGCCGCTGCTGGACCGGAGCTCCACCCCGGCCGAGACCGTGGGCCGCGCGCTGCGCACCCGGCCCGGTGTCCGGCCGGTCTTCGTCTCCGCCGGGCACGGGATCGGACTGGACCACGCCTGCGCCCACACCCTGCGCCTGACCCCGCGCCACCGGCTGCCGGAGACGACGCGCGGCGCCGACGGACTCAGCCGCAGGGTCCTGAGGGAGATCGGACAGGGCCTGCGGGAGCCGTACGGCGCCGCGGAGCGGTGAGACCCCGGGGGGCGGTCAGCGCGAGCCGGACGTCCCGGCTGCCCGGGGGGCCGTCCCGGAGGACACCGCCGTCCCGGACGTCTCGGCGGAACCGGCCGGTGCGGCGGAGCGCCGCCGGGCCGTCTCGGCGGCGTCGCGCTTGAAGAGCCAGTCCATCCTGGGCTCCATCGCGAACCGGAACGTCCGCCGCACCGGCGAGCTGCACAGCAGCGCCGCCAGGGCCGCGGCGCCGATCGTCAGCGCGACGATGCCGGCCGGAGTGGTGATCCACGGGAACTCGTCGTACCACCCGAAGATCCGCGAGGCCTGCACCAGGAAGCCGTGCAGCAGGTAGGCGTACAGCGTCCCCGCACCCAGCGCGGTGAACCACATGCGGCGCCGGGGGACCCAGGCGAAGAAGCAGACGGCCAGCACCAGCGAGCAGGCGAACATCGCCAGTTTCATGGCGACGCCGATCCACCAGGGCACGCCGAGTTCCTGGCCGCTGCTGTTGTGGTAGAACCACTCGAAGTTCATCCGGGGCCCCGACCAGTAGGCGAAGACCAGTGCCGCGGCGGCCACGAGGACGCTCAGCAGCCGCACCTCGCGCCGCCGTACGCGCTCGAAGTGCTCGGGGCGCAGGCAGAGGCCGAGGACGAAGAACGGCAGGAGCTGCAGCACCCGCTGGAGGTCCAGGTCGTTGCCGATGTCGGGCGACACGGAGGCCAGCAGGGCGATGCCCAGGGCCACCGGCAGAGGCCGGCGCAGCGCCTTCCAGACGGGCGTCGTCAGCCGCCACACGAACAGCGCGATCAGGAACCAGGTCAGGTACCAGGGATCGAGCAGGCTTATGGGGTGCTCCGGGGAGTCCGCCACCTTCCTGAACAGGCTGTAGGCGGTCTCGAAGATCAGGTACGGCACCAGTACACCGGTCACCAGCCGCCGCACCCGGCTCGGGCGCATGTCGAAGCTGCGGGAGAAGTAGCCGGAGACGATGATGAAGGCCGGCATGTGGAAGGCGTACACGAAGTTGTAGGCCGCCAGCACCGCCCGCGAGTCGTCGATCACCGGCCGCCAGGCGTGTCCCACCACGACCAGCGCGATCGCCAGGAACTTGGCGTTGTCGAAGAAGGCGTCCCGCTGCTTGGCTCCTCCCGCTCCGCCTCCCGGCCCGGGCCGCACGGTCTCCGGTGCGGACGGGGCGGACGGGGCGGCCGCGTCGGGCCTGGCGGGAGGGAGCGGGGAGCGCTCATGGCCGACTTGGAACATCTGCCGCACCTTAGTGGGAACCCATCCGGAGGTAAATCCGAGGAGGTCTCCCCGCCCCCGGAACGGGGAATTGCGACCGGCGCCCCCCGGACGGACAGCGGCCGGAGGCCTCCTCCGGATTATGTCCGTTAAGTTCCATTCGCCCGCCCTTTCTTTCCGTGTATTCCGGACTTGTCCCCCGGATGTGTGCTGCTCTTTCCCCGGAGGCGTTTCCCCGTCCGGCGCGGCCCGCGGCACCGCCCAATTCCAGTGGTGAAGTCATTGGGAATGTTCTCGGAAGATCCGATCCGAAACACCGGTGCCCGGCGGTGCCGGCCCGGCCGGCGCCGCCGGGGCGCTCCGGTGTACCGGTGCGCTGACACGCCCGGGGCCCGCCGATCCTCCACCTGCCTCCACTGACACGGCAGTTGGTGGCACGATGGTCACGCCGGGGGCGCGGTGGAGGGTCCCCGGGCCGGCGTTGCCGGCGCAGAGGCGTTGCGACCGAGGGTGTGATCAGTTGTGGCCATTTCACTGTCTGTGGTGCTGCTCTTGGCGATCATCATGGTCGTTCTCATGCGCAGCGGCTCGCTGAAGGCGGGGCCCGCGATCGTCGCGATCCTCTTCGGCTTCTTCCTGGCCTCCACGGGCATCGCCCCGTCGATCAACCGCTTCCTCGACTCGCTCGCCGAGTCGATCAACCAGATCACTTTCTGAGCCGCGCCCGGAAAACGGGCACGGAAGCCGGAAACGGAGAACGGCCCGGTCCTCGCCGAGGACCGGGCCGTTCTCCGTCGGAGCGGGCGACGGGAATCGAACCCGCGTAGCCAGTTTGGAAGACTGGGGCTCTACCATTGAGCTACGCCCGCGACGCCGCCGTCGTTCACGGGGCAGGCAGATCATACAGACTGCGACCGGCCGGCCGTGAACCGTGTGCGGCACGCTCCGCATCGTACGGCATGTACTCTACGTGTCGCACGGACGGGGTGTGGCGCAGCTTGGTAGCGCGTCCGCTTTGGGAGCGGAAGGCCGTCGGTTCGAATCCGGCCACCCCGACCACGTACTATGAAAGACGCGCCTGTCTGTGTCGTGTCTGCGTGCGGGGCGCCCCACAAGAAGTACGAAGTCCCAGCAGTCAGCCCCCAAGGAGACCGACCGTGAAGAGCGCCGTGGAGAACCTGAACCCCACCCGGGTTCGGCTCACTGTCGAGGTGCCCTTCGAGGAGCTCAAGCCCAGCCTCGACGCGGCGTACAAGAAGATCAACCAGCAGGTCACCGTGCCCGGCTTCCGCAAGGGCAAGGTTCCCGCCCGGGTGATCGACCAGCGGTTCGGCCGGGGCGCGGTCCTGGAGGAGGCCGTCAACGACGCGCTTCCCAAGCTCTACCAGGACGCCGTCGAGGAGGGTGAGCTGAGCCCGCTCGGCCAGCCCGAGGTCGACATCACCGAGCTCAAGGACAACGAGCTCCTCGCGTTCACCGCCGAGGTGGACGTCCGCCCCTCCATCGAGATCCCGGACTACTCCGGCATCGAGGTCACCGTCGACGCCGTCGAGGTCACCGACGAGGACGTGGACAAGTCGGTCGAGCAGCTCCGTGAGCGCTTCGCCTCCACCACCGTCGTCGAGCGCGCCGCCGCCGAGGGCGACGTCGTCAAGATCGACCTGGAGGCCAGCGTCGACGGCGAGGTCCTGGAGGACGGCGTCGCCAAGGGCATCGACTACACCATCGGCTCCGGCGAGCTGCTGGACGGCATCGACGAGGCCGTCACCGGCCTGGAGGCCGGCGGTTCCGCCACCTTCACCTCCGAGCTCAAGGGCGGCTCCGCCGCGGGCCGCGAGGCCGAGGTCAAGGTGGACGTCACCTCCGTCTCCGCCCGCGAACTGCCCGAACTGGACGACGACTTCGCCCAGATGGCCAGCGAGTTCGACACCCTCGAGGAGCTGCGGGCCGACAGCCGCAAGCGCCTGGAGCGGATGAAGAAGTACGACCAGGCCACCCAGGCCCAGGAGAAGGTGCTCGACGCGCTCATCTCCCTGGTCGAGGTCCCGGTCCCGGAGAAGCTCCTCCAGGACGAGATCAACACCCGCAAGCACAACCTGGTCAACCACCAGCTCTCGCAGCTCGGCATGGACCTCGCGACCTACCTGAAGATGCAGGAGAAGTCCGAGGAGGAGTTCGAGAACGAGCTCAAGGAGCAGGCCGAGAAGGGCATCCGGACCCAGTTCATCCTCGACGAGCTGGTCAACAAGGAGAAGCTGAACGTCAACCAGGAGGAGCTCACCGAGCACCTCATGCGGCGTGCCCAGTCCTCCGGCATGAGCCCCGACCAGTTCGCCCAGGCCGTCGTCGAGGGCGGCCAGGTGCCGATGCTCGTCGGCGAGGTCGCCCGCGGCAAGGCCCTCGCGGTCGTCGTCGAGGCCGCCAAGGTCACCGACACCAACGGTGAGACCGTCTCCATGGAGGACGAGGAGGACGAGGAGGAGTCCGGCGAGGCCGCAGGCGCCTCCGCCGACGACGCCTCCGCCGACGACGCCTCCGCCGAGTCCGCCGGGCAGAGCGGCGAGAAGTCCGAGGGCTGACCGGAGGGGCCACGCCCCACGACCGGCCGAACGGGCCCGCGCGCGACACCGCGTGCGGGCCCGTTCGCGTACGGCGGAACACGCCGGTTCCACCTGCGGGAACGCTCCCTGCGCTAACAGCGAACAGTTCTCGGACCGGGATGGCGCAGTCGGACCCGCGCGTTAGGGTCCAAGTACAGACGAAGACCCCAGAGACGGCCCTGCGGCAGACGCGGCCGTCCGTATACGAGCAGGTGGACACGTGACGCTTCCGATGCCTTCCGCCGCCACCGAGCCGACCATCGGTGGCCTCGGCGACCAGGTCTACAACCGGCTGCTCAACGAGCGGATCATCTTCCTCGGCCAGCCGGTCGACGACGACATCGCCAACAAGATCACCGCTCAGCTGCTCCTCCTGGCCGCTGACCCGGACAAGGACATCTACCTCTACATCAACAGCCCGGGCGGCTCGATCACGGCCGGCATGGCGATCTACGACACCATGCAGTACATCAAGAACGACGTGGTGACCATCGCCATGGGTCTGGCCGCCTCCATGGGCCAGTTCCTGCTGAGCGCCGGCACCCCCGGCAAGCGCTTCGCCCTGCCGAACGCGGAGATCCTCATCCACCAGCCCTCCGCGGGCCTGGCGGGCTCGGCCTCGGACATCAAGATCCACGCCGAGCAGCTCCTGCGCACCAAGAAGAAGATGACGAGGCTGTCCGCGCTGCACACCGGCCAGAGCGAGGAGCAGTGGACCCGCGACGCCGACCGCGACCGCTGGTTCACCGCCCAGGAGGCCAAGGAGTACGGCCTGATCGACGAGGTCTACGGCTCCGCCACGCAGCTTCCGGGCGGCGGCGGTACGGGCGCGTGAGCGCCTGACGTCCCGCAGCTCGACACCGCAGCCAGTCCATCTCTCCAGAACGGTGTACAGCCACATGAACAGTCAGCACAGCTTCCCCGGGGCCGGGATCCACGACCGCCTCGAGGCCCGCTACACCGGGCCGTCGGCCGAGTCCCGCTACGTCGTTCCGCGTTTCGTGGAGCGCACCTCGCAGGGCGTGCGGGAGTACGACCCGTACGCCAAGCTCTTCGAGGAGCGCGTGATCTTCCTCGGCGTGCAGATCGACGACGCCTCCGCCAACGACGTCATGGCGCAGCTGCTGTGCCTGGAGTCGATGGACCCCGACCGCGACATCTCGGTCTACATCAACAGCCCCGGCGGCTCCTTCACGGCGCTGACGGCCATCTACGACACGATGCAGTTCGTCAAGCCGGACATCCAGACCGTCTGCATGGGACAGGCGGCCTCCGCCGCGGCCGTGCTGCTCGCCGCCGGCACCCCCGGCAAGCGGATGGCGCTGCCCAACGCGCGGATCCTGATCCACCAGCCCTACAGCGAGACCGGCCGCGGCCAGGTCTCCGACCTGGAGATCGCCGCCAACGAGGTGCAGCGGATGCGCACCCAGCTGGAGGAGATGCTCGCCAAGCACTCCAACAAGCCGATCGAGCAGATCAGCCAGGACATCGAGCGCGACAAGATCCTCACCGCCGAGGAGTCACTGGAGTACGGCCTGATCGACCAGATCATCTCCACCCGCAAGACCTCGGTGGGGCTGGGCTGAGCCCGCGGTTTCTCCCGAACATTTCCGCCCCCCTCGGGTCGAGTCGGTCCGAGGGGGGCCCATTCAGGGGGCCGGGCAAGGTACCGTCATAGGGGGTCCGGGGGCCGCCCCCGCCAAGGCCCAGAGCAAGCACCCGGGTTCGCGGAACTCGACGGATCCCAGGCGAAGGAGAAGCACCTCGTGGCACGCATCGGTGACGGCGGCGATCTGCTCAAGTGCTCGTTCTGCGGCAAGAGCCAGAAGCAGGTGAAGAAGCTCATCGCGGGGCCGGGCGTCTACATCTGCGACGAGTGCATCGACCTCTGCAACGAGATCATCGAGGAAGAGCTCGCCGACACCTCCGAGATGCGCTGGGACGAACTGCCCAAGCCGCGTGAGATCTACGAGTTCCTCGAGGGGTACGTCGTCGGCCAGGAGGCCGCCAAGAAGGCCCTCTCCGTCGCCGTCTACAACCACTACAAGCGGGTGCAGGCCGGGGAGAACGGCGGCCCGCAGGGCCGTGACGACGGCATCGAGCTGGCCAAGTCCAACATCCTCCTGCTGGGCCCCACCGGCTCCGGCAAGACGCTGCTGGCGCAGACCCTCGCCCGGATGCTGAACGTCCCCTTCGCCATCGCCGACGCCACCGCCCTGACCGAGGCCGGCTACGTGGGCGAGGACGTCGAGAACATCCTGCTGAAGCTGATCCAGGCCGCCGACTACGACGTGAAGAAGGCCGAGACCGGGATCATCTACATCGACGAGATCGACAAGGTCGCCCGCAAGAGCGAGAATCCGTCGATCACCCGCGACGTCTCCGGTGAGGGCGTGCAGCAGGCGCTGCTGAAGATCCTGGAGGGCACCACCGCCTCCGTGCCGCCGCAGGGCGGGCGCAAACACCCCCACCAGGAGTTCATCCAGATCGACACCACGAACGTGCTGTTCATCGTGGGCGGCGCCTTCGCCGGGCTGGAGAAGATCATCGAGTCCCGGGCGGGAGCCAAGGGCATCGGCTTCGGCGCCACGATCCGCTCCAAGCGCGAGATCGAGGCCAGCAACCAGTTCGAGGACGTCATGCCCGAGGACCTGGTCAAGTTCGGCATGATCCCGGAGTTCATCGGCCGCCTGCCGGTCATCACCTCCGTCCACAACCTCGACCGCGAGGCCCTGCTGAAGATCCTGGTCGAGCCGCGCAACGCGCTGGTCAAGCAGTACCAGCGGCTCTTCGAGCTCGACGGCGTGGAGCTGGACTTCGACCGCCCGGCGCTGGAGGCCATCGCCGACCAGGCGATCCTGCGCGGGACCGGGGCGCGCGGTCTGCGCGCGATCATGGAGGAGGTCCTGATGTCGGTGATGTACGAGGTGCCCTCGCGCAAGGACGTGGCGCGTGTGGTGATCACCGAGGACGTCGTCCACTCCAACGTCAACCCCACCCTGGTGCCCCGCTCCCGCGGGGAGCGCGACCAGGGGCAGGGGCCGCGCGAGAAGAGCGCGTAGCGCGCGGCAGGCGACATGCGGCGGGGGCCGCCCGGAGGGAATCCGGGCGGCCCCCGCCCTCGTTCGCGAGCGGGCCCCGTGCGGGCTACCCGACCTCGACGAGCACGTCGTTGCGGAGCTTCGCCACCTGGTCGGCGGCCTCCTCCAGGGGCAGGCTCCGGCCGGTGATCACCGCGGCCACGTCGGTGCTCACGGAGTAGGCGACGGTGCTGTGGTCGGCCCAGATGCAGTAGGGCATGGTGAAGTTCTGGCCGACCTCGGAGGAGCCGTCGCCGGTGAACCTGACCTCCTGGCACTTCAGGATCGCGTTCTCCAGTCCCTCGGGGGTGAACCGCCGGGGCTCGCCGACGAGCTCGGCCGTCCCCTCTTCGCCGCCCTCGCCCACGCCGGGGTCCTCCTTGGCCTTCTCCTCGATCACCTCGAACATGGCGTCGACGACCGCCTCGGGGTCCTTGACCTCGCCCCACACACCGCTGAAGGTCAGCAGCTTCCGGGCCGCGGGGTTGTCGCCCGCCTCGTAGTTGGCGGCCACGGACTCCGGATTCTCGACGCCCAGGGCCCTGATCTCCTCCAGGTCCTCCGCGTCCATCTCGTCCCCGTCGTCGGCGGCCTTGGTGTACTCGCCGCCCAGAACCGTCGCGGGCGTGGCCAGCTTGTACCGCCTGCCGTCGTCGGTGATGCCGCCGCCGTCTCCGGAGAAGACGAAGTAGCCGCCCACCGCCAGGCCGGCGACCGCGAGGACGGCCACCAGGGCGCCGATCACCTTGCCCCTGCCGCCCCCGCCCGGCGGGGGCGGGGGCACGTAGCCGCCGGGCGGCGGCGGGTAACCGGGCTGTCCCCAGCCCTGCTGCTGGGGGAAGCCCGGCTGAGGCTGACCGGCCTGACCGGGCTGCTGCGGGTAGCCGTATCCCGGCTGCCCCTGCGGAGGCATGCCCGGCTGCTGCGGGTAGCCGTACCCCGGCTGAGGGCCGCCGTACGGCGGCTGCGGGGGCTGCTGGCCGTACGGACCGGGCTGCGGCGGCGGCTGGTTGTGACACACGCTGGGGCTCCCCCTTGATCGGACACGTTCATCAATGAGCGGTCCCATCCTGGCGGACCCCGGCGCTCCCCCGTCACCCGGACCCCCAAACCGGTTCGAGACCGCCGCCCGGCCGCCCGTACACTGGCCGTCGTGACCGAGAACACTCAGCAGAGCCCGACCCCCGCGGGGGCGGAGCCGTCGAACAGCGCCCATGCCGACCTGCCGACCCAGTACGTCCCGGCCGAGGTGGAGGAGAAGCTGTACGAGCGCTGGGTAGAGCGCGGTTACTTCGAGGCGGACGCCAAGAGCGACAAGCCGCCGTACACGATCGTCATCCCGCCGCCCAACGTCACCGGCAGCCTGCACCTGGGCCACGCCTTCGAGCACACGCTGATCGACGCCCTCACCCGCCGCAAGCGGATGCAGGGCCACGAGACGCTGTGGCAGCCCGGCATGGACCACGCCGGCATCGCCACCCAGAACGTCGTCGAGCGCGAGCTGGCCAAGGAGGACAAGTCCCGCCACGACCTGGGCCGCGAGGCGTTCGTGGAGCGGGTGTGGCAGTGGAAGTCGGAGTCCGGCGGCCAGATCTCCGGCCAGATGCGGCGGCTGGGCGACGGCGTCGCCTGGTCGCGTGAGCGCTTCACCATGGACGAGGGGCTCTCCCGCGCCGTCCAGACGATCTTCAAGCGGCTCTACGACGACGAGCTGATCTACCGCGCCGAGCGGATCATCAACTGGTGCCCGCGCTGTCTGACGGCCATCTCCGACATCGAGGTGGAGTACGCCGACCAGGACGGCGAGCTGGTCTCCATCCGATACGGCGAGGGCGAGAACTCCATCGTCGTGGCCACCACCCGCGCCGAGACGATGCTCGGCGACACCGCCGTGGCCGTCCACCCCGACGACGAGCGCTACGCCCACCTCGCCGGCACCGAGATCGAGCTGCCGCTCACCGGCCGGCGCATCCCGGTCGTCGCCGACGAGCACGTGGACCCCGAGTTCGGCACCGGCGCCGTCAAGGTCACCCCGGCGCACGACCCGAACGACTTCGAGATCGGCCGCCGCCACGACCTGCCGAGCATCACGGTCATGGACGAGCACGCCGTCATCACCGCCCACGGCCCGTTCCAGGGCCTGGACCGGCTGGAGGCGCGTTCGGCGGTCGTCGGCGCGCTGCGCGCCGAGGGGCGCATCGTCGCCGAGAAGCGCCCCTACGTCCACTCCGTCGGCCACTGCTCGCGCTGCAAGACGACCATCGAGCCGCGGCTGTCGATGCAGTGGTGGGTGAAGGTCGGACCGCTGGCGAAGGCCGCCGGCGACGCGGTGCGCGACGGCCGGGTCGCCATCCACCCCAAGGAGATGGAGTCCCGCTACTTCGGCTGGGTCGACAACCTCCACGACTGGTGCATCTCCCGCCAGCTGTGGTGGGGCCACCGCATCCCGGTCTGGTACGGCCCGAACGGCGAGACCGTCTGCGTCGGCCCGGACGAGGAGCCGCCGAGCGGCGAGGGCTGGTACCAGGACAGCGATGTGCTGGACACCTGGTTCTCCTCCGGCCTGTGGCCCTTCTCCACCCTCGGATGGCCCGAGCGGACCGAGAGCCTGGAGAAGTTCTATCCGAACTCCGTCCTGGTCACCGGCTACGACATCCTCTTCTTCTGGGTCGCCCGGATGATGATGTTCGGCCTGTACGCGATGGACGGCACCCCGCCGTTCCACCAGATCGTGCTGCACGGCATGGTCCGCGACCAGTTCGGCAAGAAGATGTCGAAGTCCTTCGGCAACGCGGTCAACCCGCTGGACTGGATGGACACCTACGGCTCCGACGCGCTGCGCTTCACCCTCGCGCGCGGCGCCAACCCCGGTGTCGACGTCCCCATCGGCGAGGACTGGGTCCAGGCGTCCCGCAACTTCGCCAACAAGGTGTGGAACGCCACCCGCTTCGCGCTGATGAACGGCGCCACGGTCGAGGGCGATCTGCCCGCGCCCGGGGAGTTGTCGGCGACCGACCGCTGGATCCTCTCCCGGCTGAACACGGTCGTGGCCGAGGTGGACGCGTACTACGACGACTACCAGTTCGCCAAGCTCTCCGACCTCCTCTACCACTTCGCCTGGGACGAGGTCTTCGACTGGTACGTCGAGCTGTCCAAGACCACCTTCGCCGCGGGCGGCGACGCGGCCCGCGCCTCCGCCCGCGTCCTGGGCGAGGTCCTGGACACCACGCTGCGGCTGCTCCACCCGGTGATGCCGTTCGTCACCGAGACGCTGTGGACGACGCTGACGGGCGGGGAGTCCGTGGTGATCGCCGACTGGCCCTCCGACTCCGGCTTCCGCGACACCGCGGCCGAGCAGGAGATCGCCACGCTCCAGCAGGTGATCACCGAGGTCCGCCGCTTCCGCGCCGACCAGGGGCTCCAGCCCGGCCAGCGCGTCCCGGCCCGTCTCACCCTGGAAGGCACCGATCTCGCCGTCCACGAGGCGGCCATCCGCTCCCTGCTGCGCCTGCAGCCGGCCGGCGAGGACTTCCGGGCCACCGCGTCCCTGCCGGTGGCGGGCGCGAAGGTGGAGCTGGACCTGTCCGGAGCGATCGACTTCGCCGCCGAGCGCAAGCGTCTGGCCAAGGACCTGGCGGCGGCCGAGAAGGAGCTGGCGCAGACCACGGCCAAGCTCGGCAACGAGGGCTTCCTGGCCAAGGCCCCCGACCACGTGGTCGACAAGATCCGCACCCGCAGGGAGCAGGCCGAGGCGGACATCGCCCGGATCTCCGCCCAGCTGGAGGCGCTGCCGCAGGCCTAGAAAGCCCGCAGGCGGGTAGGACGACGAGTACGACGAGAGAGCGGTGGCCGCCGCGCCCGGCCCGGGCGCGGCGGCCACCGCCGTCTCCGTACACTGAAACGGTGAGTGAGCAGCCCCCGCACGACCCGCACGAAGGCCCCGGCGACGCCTCCGGTCAGGAGGGGGAGCACGGCGATCCCCTGGAGCGGTTCGACGAGATCATCGACGCCGAGACCGACCGCGACCCCGATCTCGCCGTGATCGAGGCCGGCAGCCGCACCCTGCGCACCCAGGCCGGTCCGGCCGGCGGCGGCGAGCTGCCGACCCGGCCCGAGGACCCGGAGCTGGACCGGGCGCTGCGGGCGGTGGAGACCGAGCTGGTGGGGCGGTGGCCGGAGACGAGGCTGGAGCCGTCCCTGACGCGGATCGCCGCGCTGATGGACGTGCTCGGCGAGCCGCAGCGCTCCTACCCCTGCATCCACATCACCGGCACCAACGGCAAGACCACCACCGCCCGGATGATCGAGGCCCTGCTGGGCGCCTTCGACCTGCGCACCGGCCGCTACAGCAGCCCGCACGTGCAGGCCATGACCGAGCGGATCAGCCTGGACGGCGCGCCGATCTCCGCCGAGCGGTTCATCGAGACGTACGAGGACCTGCGGCCGTACGTGGAGATGGTGGACGCCGCCCAGGAGCACCGGCTGTCGTTCTTCGAGGTCATGACGGGCATGGCGTACGCGGCCTTCGCCGACGCGCCCGTGGACGTGGCGGTCGTCGAGGTCGGCATGGGCGGGAACTGGGACGCCACCAACGTGATCGACGCGTCCGTCGCCGTCGTCACCCCGATCGCCCTGGACCACACCGACCGGCTGGGCGAGACGCCCGAGGAGATCGCGGCGGAGAAGTCCGGCATCGTCAAGCGGGACGCCACCGTCGTGCTCGCCCAGCAGCCGGTCGAGGCCGCCTCGGTCGTACTGCGCAAGGCCGTGGAGATGGACGCCACCGTCGCCCGCGAGGGCCTGGAGTTCGGTGTCGTCTCCCGTGAGGTCGCCGTCGGCGGGCAGCTGCTGACGCTGCGCGGTCTGGGCGGGGAGTACCCGGAGGTCTTCCTGCCGCTGCACGGCGCCCACATGGCGCACAACGCCGCCGTGGCGCTGGCGGCGGTCGAGGCGTTCTTCGGCATCGGCTCCCGGCACGCCCGTGCCCTGGACATCGACGCGGTGCGCACCGCCTTCGCCGCCGTGGCCTCCCCCGGGCGGCTGGAGGTGGTGCGCCGCAGTCCCACGGTGGTGCTGGACGCCGCGCACAACCCCGCGGGCGCCCAGGCGACGGCCGCCGCGATCACCGAGGCGTTCGGCTTCAGCCGTCTGGTCGGCGTGGTCGCCCCCAGCGCCGAGAAGGACGTCAAGGGGCTGCTGGAGGCGTTCGAGCCGGTCTTCGCCGAGGTCGTGCTCACCCGCAACTCCACCCCCCGCGCCATGGACGTGGACGAACTCGCCGCACTGGCCGTGGAGGTCTTCGGCGAGGAGCGGATCCAGGTCGAGCCCCGGCTGGACGACGCGCTGGAGGCGGCCATCACCCTGGCCGAGGAGGAGGGCGAGTACGCCGGCGCGGGCGTACTGGTCACCGGCTCGGTCTTCACCGTCGGCGAGGCCCGGCTGCTGCTCGGAAAGGACAGGTGACACACGGTGCGTACGCTCTGCGCGTCCACGCTCGTCGGTGAGTTCCTCGTCATCGGCTTCGCCTCCCTGGTGGCGGTGCGGCTGGGGGAGTTGCCCGCGGGGACGGTGTGGGCCGTCGGCGGCACGGCGATGGCGCTGTGCCTGCTGCTGTGCGGGATGCTCGGCCGGCCCGGCGCGCTCCAGCTCGGCTGGGTGCTGCAGATCGGCCTGATCGCCTCCGGTTTCGCCGTCCCCGCGATGTTCTTCCTCGGCGCGGTCTTCGCCGGGCTGTGGTGGGCGTCGATCCACTTCGGCCGGGTGATCGACGAGGCGAAGGCCCGCAGGGCCGCGGGGGCCGGCGCCGCCTGATCCGCACCGCGTGACGGGTGCCGACGGGGCGCGGGCGGGCTCCCTGTAGCCTCTGAGCACTTGTGAAAGCCCGTACCTCACGCGAAAGTCCCAAGGAGCAGCCGACCATGAGCCAGCGCACCCTCGTCCTCCTCAAGCCCGACGCGGTCAGGCGGGGCCTGATCGGCGAGATCGTCGGGCGCATCGAACGCAAGGCCGGCTGGACGATCAGCGCGATGGAGCTGCGCACGCTGGACCGCGCCACCCTGGAGCGGCACTACGCCGAGCACGTCGGCCGCCCGTTCTACGAGCCGCTGCTGGAGTTCATGGCCTCCGGCCCGTCCGTCGCGATGGTCGTGGAGGGCGAGAGGGTGATCGAGGGAGTGCGCGCCCTGGCCGGCCCGACCGACCCGATCGCCGCAGCGCCCGGCTCCATCCGGGGGGATTTCGGAACGATCGTGCGTGAGAACCTTGTCCACGCCTCGGACTCCGAGGAGTCCGCCGAACGGGAGCTGAAGATCTTCTTCCCCTCCCGCTCCTGACGGCGTGTCATAAGTGCGAACCTCTTGACCTGGGGCGATCGATGGAATTCGATCGCCCCAAGTGAATTCGCCCTCCACCCGGGGGAACGAATCACCCGGACGCGACGTCACCACATACGGGGATGAACCGCGTTCCGCCGACAATGACGGAGGAGGAACCCTCTCACCGCGTTCGAAGGAGCGCGACTACGATGGAAACTTCTCCGGGCCCCGCAGCGCACGCTGTCGTCCTCCCCTCACATCGCTCCAGTCGGAAGGCCTGACGTATCCTCATGGCGAACAACATGTCGTTCATCGGCCGTGACATGGCTGTCGACCTCGGGACCGCCAACACGCTGGTGTACGTCAGGGGTCGCGGGATCGTCCTCAACGAGCCATCGGTCGTCGCCATCAACACCAACACCGGCGGAATCCTCGCGGTCGGCGCCGAGGCGAAGAAGATGATCGGCCGCACCCCGGGCAACATCGTGGCGGTCCGCCCCCTCAAGGACGGGGTGATCGCGGACTTCGAGATCACCGAGCGGATGCTCCGCTACTTCATCCTCAAGATCCACAAGCGGCGCTACCTCGCGCGCCCCCGGGTGGTCGTGTGCGTCCCCTCCGGTATCACCGGTGTCGAGCGACGCGCGGTCATCGAGGCCTCCACGCAGGCCGGCGCCCGTCAGGTGCACATCATCGAGGAGCCCATGGCGGCCGCCATCGGCTCGGGGCTGCCGGTCCACGAGGCGACGGGCAACATGGTCGTCGACATCGGCGGCGGCACCACCGAGGTGGCCGTGATCTCCCTGGGCGGGATCGTCACCGCGCAGTCCATCCGGGTGGCAGGCGACGAGCTGGACAACGCGATCATCCAGCACATCAAGAAGGAGTACAGCCTCCTGCTGGGCGAACGCACGGCCGAGAGCATCAAGATCACGATCGGTTCGGCGTACGACCTGGAGGACGACGAGCACACCGAGATCCGCGGCCGCGACCTGGTCAGCGGACTGCCCAAGACCGTGGTCATCTCGGCCTCCGAGGTCCGCAAGGCCATCGAGGAGCCCGTCAACTCCATCGTGGACGCGGTCAAGACCACCCTCGACAAGTGCCCGCCCGAGCTCTCCGGCGACATCATGGACCGCGGCATCGTCCTCACCGGCGGCGGCGCCCTGCTGCGCGGCCTGGACGAGCGGCTGCGGCGCGAGACTGGCATGCCCATCCACATCGCCGAGGACCCGCTGGACTCGGTGGCGCTGGGTTCGGGCAAGTGCGTCGAGGAGTTCGAGGCGCTCCAGCAGGTGCTCGACGCCCAGCCGCGGCGGTGACGCCGGGCCGGGCGGCCCCCGCCACGCCGCCGGCGCCCGGCCGGCGGCCGCAAGGCGGCGGGCGCCCCGGGAAACCGGAGCGGCACCACGGTCAGACAAGTCCAACAAGGGAAGGCACGGCCGTCGCACGTGAGGGATACACGAGAGAGCCGGCTGCTGCTCGTTCTGCTGGTCGCCATCGCGTTCGCACTGATCACGGTGGACATCCGCGGCGGTGAGCGGTCGCCGCTGGACGGGGCGCGGCAGGTGACCGCGTCCGTCCTGGGCCCGGTGGAGAGCGGCGTCGCCACCGCCGTCGACCCCGTCGGCAACGCCATCGCGGCCGTACGGGACTCCGGCGAGCGCCACGACCGGATCAGCGTACTGGAGCAGGAGAACGCCGAACTGAAGCAGAGGCTCGCCGCCTCCGACCGGGACAACGCCCGGGTCAGGCAGCTCGACGAACTGCTGAGGACCGCGGGCGCCGGGCAGTACGGCATCAAGGCCGCCCAGGTCGTCGGGATCGGCGCCGCCCAGGGCTTCTCCTGGACCGTCACCATCGACGTCGGCCGCGACGACGGCATCAGGCGCGACATGACCGTGATAAACGGCGACGGACTCGTCGGCCGGGTCACCACCGTCGGACCGAGCACCTCCACCGTGCTCCTGGCCAACGACCCCGACTTCACCGTCGGCACCCGGATGGAGGGCACCGGCGAACTCGGCTTCGCGGGCGGCCGCGGCGACAGCGCGCTGACCGTCCAGCTCCTCAACAGCAAGGCCAGGGTGAAGAAGGGCGACCGCCTGGTCACCTTCGGCTCCAGCAACGACCGGCCGTTCGTGCCCGGCGTGCCGGTGGGCGAGGTCATCCGGGTCGACCCGCACAGCGGCGGCCTCACCCGGACGGTGCGGGTGCGGCCGTACGTCGGCTTCACCAAGCTCGACATCGTCGGAGTCGTCGTCAAGCCGCCGCGCACCGACCCGCGCGACGCGGTCCTCCCGCCCAAGCCGAAGGACCGGCCCGCCCCGACGGTCACGGTGACCGCCGACCCCTCGGCCGCCGCCGAGTCGTCCGCCGCCGGCCCCTCGGCGAGCACCGGCCCCTCCGCGGACGCCGCTCCCTCCGGGAGCGCCGCACCCAGCCCTTCCAGGAGCTGACCGATAACGATGCACCCCAACCGGATCCTGCTCTCGATCGCGCTCGTCGTCGTCGCCCTGGTGGTCCAGGTCAGCGTGCTGGCCCGGCTCCAGCTGCCCGGCGCCGTCCCCGACCTGCTGCTGCTGACCGTCCTCGGCCTGGCGCTGGTCTACGGCCACACCGGCGGAGCCCTGGTCGGCTTCGCGGCCGGCCTGCTGGCCGACCTCGCGCCGCCCGCCGACCACGCCGTGGGCCGCTACGCCCTGGTGCTGTGCGTCGTCGGCTACGCCGCCGGCCTGACCAAGCCGGAGAACGGCCAGCACCGCTCGGCCACCGTCCCGATGCTCGTCGTGGCCGGCGCCGCGCTCTCCTCCACCCTGCTCTACGCCGGCGTCGGCGCGCTGGTCGGCGACACCGCGGCCCGCCACGTGGGCCTGGGCCTGCTGCTGACCACGGCCACCATCTACGACCTGCTGCTCGCGCCCTTCACCGTCCCGGTGGTCATGGCGCTGGCCCGCCGCACCGCGCACGACCCGCTCGCCGACACGGCCGGCAGCGCCGGCGACGGTGCCCGCACCTACGGCGGACTGCTCGGCCCCGGAGGGCTCGGCGGGCTGCGCGGCCGCACCGGCCGCCTCGGCGGCCGGGCTGGAGCCGTCCGGCGCGGCGGCCTGACGGCCCGCGTCCCCAGGAGCGGGACGGGGCGGATCAAGGGCGTCAAGCGGCTGTGACGGCGACGGCGACTGTGACGGCGGCAGCGGCTGTGACGACGGCGGCGACTGTGATTGCGACGGAGACGCAGTGAGCAACATTCCCGAGACCGGGCGCACCCCCCGGGTCACCATCCGGCTGGTCGCCATCCAGATCCTGGTCTTCTCCCTGATGCTCACCCTCGGCGGGCGGCTGTGGTACCTCCAGATCCGCAACGGCGAGGAGTACGCCGAGAAGGCCGCGGGCAACCACGTGCAGCAGGTCGTCCAGCCCGCCGTGCGCGGCGCCATCCTCGACGCGCGCGGTGTGCCGCTGGCCGACAACGAGACCCGGCTGGTGGTCTCCGCCAGCCGCACCGAGCTGATGAAGATGGACGACGGCGGCAAGGCCGTCCTCACCCGGCTCGCCGGCGTCCTGGACATGACCTACAAGGAGGTCTCCGAGAAGATCCGCCTGTGCGACGCCGAGACCCCGCAGCCCTGCTGGAACGGCTCGCCCTACCAGCCGATCCCGGTGACCGACGAGGCCACCACGCAGCAGGCCCTCCAGATCCGCGAACGCCAGGAGGACTTCCCCGGCATCACCGCCGAACCCGTCGCCGTCCGCCGCTACCCGGCCCCGTACGGCGCGCAGACCTCACAGGTCCTCGGCTACCTCTCGCCCGTCACCGACGAGGAGATCGCGCAGACCAAGGACACCGACTCCCCGCTGCTCAGCTCCGACCAGATCGGCCGCTCCGGCCTGGAGCGCCAGTACGACGCGGCGCTGCGCGGCGACGCGGGCGTGACGCGCTACAAGGTGGACAACCTCGGCCGTGTCATCGGCGAGGCCGAGAACGACAAGGGCGAGCCCGGTTCCTCCCTCGTCACCAGCATCGACGCACGCGTCCAGGCCGTCGCCGAGAAGGAACTGGTCAAGGCGATGAAGGAGGCGCGCAAGCAGCACGACCGCAACACCAACCGCAACTACGAGGCGGACGCGGGCGCGGTCGTGGTGATGGAGTCCAGGACGGGCCGGATCGTGGCGATGGCCTCCGCGCCGGACTACGACCCCAACGCCTGGGTCGGCGGCATCTCCGCCAAGGACTACGCCAGGCTCACCGGCAAGAAGTCCAACTACCCGCTGCTCAACCGGGCCACCCAGGGACAGGCCGCGCCCGGCTCGATCTTCAAGGTGATCCCGACCGCCGCGGCCGTCAAGGCCGGCTACGAGTTCGACGGACGCTACAACTGCCCCTCCTCGTACAGCATCGGCGGCCAGGTCTTCAAGAACTTCGAGTCCCAGAACCACGGCATGATCGACCTCGGCCGCGCGCTGGAGGTCTCCTGCGACACCGTCTACTACGCCCTGGCCCACCAGGAGTGGAAGAAGGACGGCGGGGCCGATCCCAAGAAGAACCCCGACGACTGGTTCTACAAGATGGCCCACGAGTTCGGCCTCGGCAAGCGCACCGGGATCGACCTGCCCAACGAGGTCACCGGGCGGGTGCCCGACCGGAAGTGGAAGCAGGAGTACTGGGAGGCCAACAAGGACGCCTGGTGCAAGTACGGCAAGAAGGACGGGGACTACGTCGAGAAGATCGCGTACGAGAACTGCCTGGAGGGCAACAAACTGCGCGCCGGCGACAGCGTCAACTACTCCATCGGGCAGGGTGACACACTGGTGACGCCCATTCAGATGGCGGTCATCTACGCGGCCCTGAGCAACGGCGGCACCATGTACGAGCCCACCGTCGGCAAGGCCGTCATCAGCCCCGACGGCAAGACCGTCGAGGAGATCGAGCCGAAGAAGCGCGGCAGGCTGCCGATGGACGCCAAGACCCTGCGCCAGACCGACAAGGCGCTCGAGGGCGTGGCCACCCGCGGCACCGCCGCCTGGCGCTTCGCCGACACCGGCTGGCCGCAGAAGGAGATCCCCATGCACGCCAAGACCGGTACGGCCGAGGTCCACGGCAAGCAGACCACCTCGTGGTTCGCGACCTACACCGACGAGTACACGATCGTCATGACGATCTCCCAGGGCGGCACCGGCTCCGGCGCCTCCGGCCCCGCGGTGCGCGCGATCTACGACGCGCTGTACGGCGTCGGCGAGGGCGGGAAGATCGACAGGAAGAAGGCCCTGCTGCCCGAGCCGCAGAAGAAGCTTCCCGAGATCAACCCGGACGGCACCATCGAGGCCCTGCGCCAGAAGGGCTTCAAGCCGTGAGCACCCACTCCTACAACGGGCGGCCCTGGCAGGAGCGCTCCGCATGGAGCAGGCTGACGGCCCGCGACTCCGTCCTGCGCCGCCTGGACTGGACCCTGCTGCTGGCCTGCGTGGCGCTGTCCGTCATCGGCTCCCTGCTGGTGTGGTCCGCCACCCGCAACCGCACCGAGCTGAACGAGGGCGACCCCCAGCACTTCCTGTGGCGCCATCTGATCAGCCTCGCCATCGGCGTCGCGCTGTCCGTGGGCACCGTCTGGCTCGGCCACCGCAGGCTGCGCGGCGCGGTCCCGGTGCTGTACGCGCTGTCGGTGCTGCTCACACTGCTCGTGCTCACCCCGCTCGGCGCGACGATCAACGGCCAGCGCGCCTGGCTGGACCTGGGCGCCGGCCTGTCGCTCCAGCCCGCCGAGTTCGCCAAGATCACCATCATCCTGGGCATGGCGATGCTGCTCGCCGCCCAGGTGGACGCCGGCGACCGGCTCCACCCCGACCACCGCACGGTGGTGCAGGCCCTTCTGCTGGCCGCCGTGCCGATCGGGATCGTCATGCTGATGCCCGACATGGGCTCGGTGATGGTGCTGGTCGTGATCGTGCTGGGAGTGCTGCTGGCCTCCGGCGCCTCCAACCGCTGGATCATCGGCCTGCTGGCCACGGGCGGCATCGGCGCCGTCCTGGTCTGGCAGCTCGGCGTGCTCGACGAGTACCAGATCAACCGCTTCGCGGCCTTCGCCAACCCCGCGCTCGACCCGTCCGGCGCCGGCTACAACACCAACCAGGCCAGGATCGCCATCGGCTCGGGCGGCCTCTACGGCAAGGGACTGTTCGAGGGCAGCCAGACCACCGGGCGGTTCGTCCCCGAGCAGCAGACCGACTTCGTCTTCACCGTCGCGGGCGAGGAACTGGGCTTCCTCGGCGCGGGCCTGATCATCCTCCTGGTGGGCGTGGTGCTGTGGCGCGCCTGCCGCATCGCGCTGGAGACGACCGAGCTGTACGGCACGATCGTCGCCGCCGGGATCATCGCCTGGTTCGCCTTCCAGTCCTTCGAGAACATCGGGATGACCATGGGCATCATGCCCGTCGCCGGTCTGCCGCTGCCCTTCGTCAGCTACGGCGGCACCTCGATGTTCGCGGTCTGGATCGCCATCGGGCTGCTCCAGTCGATCCGGGTGCAGCGCCCGGTCTCCGCCTGAGCCCTGCCCCTGCCCCCGCCCGCGTGCCCGTGTGCCGGCCTGTGCCGGTACGCGGGCACGGGGCCCGCCCCGGCAGGCGTTACGCTGGATGGTCACTCCCGTCCGCCGAACGCGCGGACCGTCACCCGAGAATCCAGCGAATCCAGCGAACCCCCAGCATCCGAGGACACCACCCATGCCTGTCGAGTCGGTCTTCCCGCGCCTGGAGGCCCTCCTCCCGCACGTCCAGAAGCCGATCCAGTACGTCGGCGGAGAGCTGAACTCCACCGTCAAGGACTGGGACGCCTGCGATGTCCGCTGGGCCCTGATGTACCCCGACGCCTACGAGGTCGGCCTGCCCAACCAGGGCGTCATGATCCTCTACGAGGTCCTCAACGAGCGCGAGGGCGTGCTCGCCGAGCGCACCTACAGCGTCTGGCCGGACCTGGAGAAGCTCATGCGCGAGCACCGGGTCCCGCAGTTCACCGTGGACGCCCACCGCCCGGTCGGCGCCTTCGACCTGTTCGGCGTCTCCTTCTCCACCGAGCTGGGCTACACCAACCTGCTCACCGCCCTGGACCTGGCCGGCATCCCGCTTCGGGCGAAGGACCGCACCGCGGACCACCCGGTGGTCGTCGCCGGCGGCCACGCGGCCTTCAACCCCGAGCCGATCGCCGACTACATCGACTGCGCGGTCATCGGCGACGGCGAGCAGGCCGTGCTGGAGATCACCGAGATCACCCGGGCCTGGAAGGCCGAGGGACGCCCCGGCGGACGCGAGGAGCTGCTGCTGCGCCTGGCGAAGACCGGCGGCGTGTACGTCCCCGGCTTCTACGACGTGGAGTACCTGCCCGACGGCCGCATCGCCCGCGTCGTGCCCAATCGCTCCGGCGTGCCGTGGCGGGTGTCCAAGCACACCGTGATGGACCTCGACGAGTGGCCCTACCCCAAGCAGCCCCTGGTGCCGCTGGCCGAGACCGTCCACGAGCGGATGAGCGTGGAGATCTTCCGCGGCTGCACCCGCGGCTGCCGCTTCTGCCAGGCCGGCATGATCACCCGCCCGGTGCGCGAGCGCTCCATCACCGGCATCGGCGAGATGGTGGAGAAGGGCCTGAAGAACACCGGCTTCGAGGAGGTCGGCCTGCTGTCGCTGTCCTCGGCCGACCACAGCGAGATCGGCGACGTCGCCAAGGGCCTGGCCGACCGCTACGAGGACGACAAGATCGGCCTGTCGCTGCCCTCCACCCGGGTGGACGCCTTCAACATCGACCTGGCCAACGAGCTGACCCGCAACGGCCGCCGCTCGGGCCTGACCTTCGCCCCCGAGGGCGGCAGCGAGCGCATCCGCAAGGTCATCAACAAGATGGTCTCCGAGGACGACCTGATCCGCACCGTCGCCACCGCCTACGGCAACGGCTGGCGCCAGGTGAAGCTGTACTTCATGTGCGGCCTGCCCACCGAGACCGACGACGACGTTCTCCAGATCGCCGACATGGCCGCCAAGGTCATCTCCAAGGGCCGCGAGGTCTCCGGCTCCAACGACATCCGCTGCACCGTCTCCATCGGCGGCTTCGTGCCCAAGCCCCACACCCCCTTCCAGTGGGCGCCGCAGCTGTCGGCCGAGGAGACCGACGCCCGCCTGGAGAAGCTGCGCGAGAGGATCCGCGCCGACAAGCGCTACGGCCGCTCCATCGGCTTCCGCTACCACGACGGCAAGCCCGGCATCGTCGAGGGCCTGCTCTCGCGCGGCGACCGGCGCGTGGGCGACGTCATCCGCGCCGTCTACGAGGCCGGCGGCCGCTTCGACGGCTGGCGCGAGCACTTCTCCTACGACCTGTGGATGGAGTGCGCCGAGCGCGCGCTGGCCCCCCACGGCGTGGACGTCGACTGGTACACCACCCGCGAGCGCACCTACGAGGAGGTCCTGCCCTGGGACCACCTCGACTCCGGCCTCGACAAGGACTGGCTGTGGGAGGACTGGCAGGACGCCCTCGACGAGACCGAGGTCGAGGACTGCCGCTGGACCCCCTGCTTCGACTGCGGCGTGTGCCCGGCGATGGACACCTCCATCCAGATCGGCCCGACGGGCAAGAAGCTGCTCCCGCTGACGGTCGTCAACAAGTAGCCGCCGCCCGCCGCCCGCCGCGCGGGCACCGCGCCCCGCCCCCGGCCAGGGGTATCCGCTGGCCGGGGGCGGGGCGCGCTGACACACTGGCCGCATGCCACTCGTCGTGGGGTGCGGTTCCAGCACGGACGAGAGGCTTTCCCGTTCTGGAAAGCCAGGGATCTTGACCCCACTGCCCGAAGGTCGGAAGCATCACTCGGGACACCGGCTGTCGATGTGAGGGGGAGGCTGTGGGCGCTGCGGGACGCATCTGCTCAGACGCTCCTCCACCACATGCTCACGCCCCTACATCCGTCAGCGCTCGACAGGCGGTCGTCCGCACCACTCACAGCGCCTGGGTGATGGCGATGGCGCCGTAGCTTCTGTCCTCGGTTACGAGTTCCCGCGACTGCCGGATCTCTTCGGTGTGCATGCCCTTGGAGCGACCACCGACGTGCCGGTCCTCGCTCATCGTGGCTTACGGTGTCGGCCGCGTCCGGGAGCCAGGGGGTTGGCAGGAGGCTCAGGGGTCTCTCCCCGGGATACCTGCTCGGTGGGAGGCCGGACGATCCTGCGGGCATGAGTCAGGTTGTCGGCCATCGTGAAGAACTCCCACGATGACCCGTTCCACCGCTCGACCAACCTCGGCTGGCCGGGATCCACATGTTCGCCGCGTCGGGGGCCGTAGGCGTGCACGATGCGCATTCGGCCGATTCGGGCTTCGCGGCGAGCCATGTAGTCGGACAGTGGTTCTTCGTCGGGCATCTGTTTGTTCCTGTCGCTTCAGCACCGGAGCGGCCGGCGCGGGGGAGCGCCGACCGCTCCGACCGTACGCGGGACGGGAGCTTGATCGCTGCCGTCAGGTGGTCCAGGTGATCTCCTGGCCTTCGGGTGATGCGGTGATCAGGAACCGGTCCAGAGTCGGTGCTCCGTCCCTGTGCCATCGGCTCAGATGGTCTTCGATCCGGTCCCACAGCCGGTCGGGACCGCCCTGCCGGACGAGCCGCCGTTCGCTCTCCCTCCGCAGTGCGGCCCAGGCCCCGGCGTCCACGTCCAGAAGGATGTCCAGGTCGCCCCCGTCCTGTGCCAGACGGAATCGCTGGGCACGAGGGGCGGCGAGCTGCGCGACGAACCGTGCTGTCCAGTCCTCCAGGGGGTCGTCCGCCAGGTGGGTTTCCCGCTCCTCTCCCTCGCTCATGTCGGGCAGGACTCCCAGCGGTGGCGGGACCTGTGGGCGGGCGAGCATGAAGGAGACGGCATCGCCCAGCAGGCGTCCCGTCGCTGTGCCGTCCTGCCGCACGGTGAGGCGTGCCAGCTCCGAGGAGTAGAGCCAGCCGCCCACCGTGGCGAGGATCTGCCCGCCCGGCCTCACCTGTGCGATCCATTCGGCAGGAATGTGCAGAACGCCACAGGTGGCGATCAGCCGGTCATAGGGAGCGCCCTCGGGGTGTCCCTTGAGACCGTCACCCACGACAAGACCGGGGAAGTGGCCGACCCGCCCCAGGGCGGCTCGGGCGCGGCCTGAAATCTCCGCGTCCACTTCGACAGAGGTCACCAGCTCGTCGCCCAGGCGGTGACAGAGCAACGCCGTGGAGTATCCCGTCCCTGTGCCGACCTCCAGGACACTCATGCCGTCGCCGACGTCCAGTTCCTCCAGCATCCGGACCACGAGACCGGGCAAGGTGCTCGAACTGGTCGGCTGTCGGTAGATCCGGCCTTCGATGTCGGCCGGCATGACGGTTCCGGCGACCTGGGTCACCAGAGAGTCGTCGGAGTAGCAGGCCGGCAGCCAGGCCGGATCTTTCGGCCCAACCGGCTCCCAGCCTGTACGGCCCCCTTCGTCCGTGCGCCGGAAGAAGCCTCCGCGCAGAAACTCGTGCCGTGGAATGCCGAGGACGGCTTGACGCCACTCCGGTGAACGAAGATCGCCGCTGGCCGTGATGTGGTCGGCCAGTGCTTCGCGAAGGATCTTGTCGGTGGTCATCGCGGATGACGCTCCAGTAGGTCGGCCATGGCAGAGACCATGGGCAGCCCGGTAGGCGGCTCCAGCCAGGCCCATTGGCCGGACGGATTGCACTCCAGAAACCACCATGCACCGTGGCGGTCAAGGGCGAAGTCGAATGCGCCGAATACCAGCCCGAAGTAAGCGAGGTAGCGCCTGAGCGCGGCTTCGATGCCGTCCGGGGGCTTGACGACGCGGTAGGAGAGTTTGCCGTAGTCCGTTCGCCAGTCCAGAAGGCCGGAGTCGATACGGACGGGAAAGATCCGGTCCCCGATCACCGTCACCCGAACATCGGCGACCTTGTCCACGCGACTCTGGAAGAGATGGGCGGTGCCGGCCACCTGTCCGTCCAACTGGTCGGCGGTGACTTCCCCGACCTCCACGGTGCAGGACGCCCCGTCCACGCGGTACAGCGGAGTGGACAGGGGCTTGTAGATGGCAGGGCCGTGGTCCTTGACGAACCTCTTCGCCGCTTCGGGGTCAGAGGTGACCATCGTGTTGGGGACCTTGAAGCCGCACTGCGCCGCAGCGACGAGCCCCGAGGGCTTGAACTCGGCGTCTCCGATGCGGTGGGGGTGGTTGACATACAGACAGCCGGGCAGGGACGCGAGGACGCCGCCGAGTCCGTAACGGGCCTGTGTGACGGCGAATCGAGCGTCCTGCTCATTGAGGTGCGGGAAGGCGAAGCCCGAAGGACGCCGGTAGTAGAGGGAGCGGACGCGGGAGAGGTCTGCGGCGCGGGTCGAGGTGACCAGGGTTCCACTGATGCCCTCTTCGGTGATGGTTGCTGCGACCGACAAGGCGGCGGGGAAGTCCCCGGAGTCGAGCCGCACGACCGGGGTGCCCCGGTCGTGCAGCTCGTTGATCACCAGGTCGGCCGTAGGGTCGTCGATCATGGTGACGACCAGCACCGGGCCGTCATTGATCACTGGTCGCTGTCGTTCCCGGTGTCCTGGTCACCGCCACCGGAGCCACCGGGCCCGGAGCCGTCCGACGGGTTGCCGGTGTTCGTGGCCGGGTTCGTGCCGGTGCTGGTGCCATGTCCGGGCATCTCCATGACCTGCCCGCTGTGGTCGAAGTAGCGGGCGGTCTGCGTCGTGGGGTCGATCTCGGCTCGCGCGTAGCCGGGCGCCAAGGCCGGGTACGGGGCCATCCTCCGAACGCCCCACGGAACGGCGGTTGCATGCCCCTGGGGTACCGGCGAACCGGTCGGGAGCCGATCCGAGTGATTGAACACGTTGTCCTCCATAGTGGGTTTCGCGGTGATGTTCGGGCGAACCCGCCCGGGTCGCGCTCGACCTGTACATCAACCGGGCGCGCCCGGAGCGGGGTGGAACCCCGCCTCTGTGGCAACCAGCCTTTGCCGTGGGGTTGGTGGCGGCCTACGTGCCAGGGAGGCGGGAGATCAGAGGCGGTCCTTCGCTTCCACATAGGCCCAGACCATGTGGTCCAGTTCGGCGATGCACTCACGGCATCCGTAGAACGGCGCCTGTATCCCAGAAGAGGTCACAGGCCCGAGCCAGATCACGGGAATGTGCGAGCGCCGGCAGTACAACCAGCACATGCCTGTAGTCCATACGCGCCTTTCGTCCGCCTGCGCTGGGCACGGACGGCCGCTCGGAGGGTGCGGCGCCGCTCCCGGCAGAGGGCTGAAGGCACTCACTACGCGGTGGGCGGGACGGGGCACAGGCTTCCCCTTCGGCACCGGAGGCACTGGCACGGGGGCCAGCGGTCCGTCTTCGGAGGTTGGTCGACCGGCTTTACCGTGTGCGTACGCTTGACCGTCCGTCGCCTGCCGTCAGCGGACACCCGGTATACCGAGATCGTCATCATGTAGGCCCCCAGCTTGCCGTTCGTCGCCTGTTGTCGCTTTCCGTAATCAGTCAACGACAGATGCGTGTTGTGAAGGTGCACAAGAAGTGCACAACCCAAGGCACGGGTAGAAGCCCCTGAGAGCATGGAGACCGGAACAACCGACCAGGAAGACATGGCGCATGAGTGCGGAGATCACCACGCCCGGGCCCGGCGCGAACGTCAAGGTTCTGCGTCTGCGGCGGGGTTGGCTGCAAGACCAGCTCGCCGCCAGGGCCGGTATGTCGAAGTCGATGCTCGGGAAGATCGAGCGAGGCGACCGGCCGCTCACCCAGAGCATGGGAGCGGCGCTCGCGAACGCCTTCGGGATCACGCTGGACGAGCTGCTGGGGCAGGCTCCGGTACGGGCCGGCGACGAGGACCGGCTGAAAGAGCTGCGGAGCGTCATGCGGCGCTTCGACCTCCCGACCGGTGAGCCGGTCCAGGGTGACCGGATCGAGCGGGATCTCGCCGAGCTGTTCCGTCTGCGCGGTGACGCCGACCTCTCCGCCGTGACCCGGGCCCTGCCCGGCCTGCTGCGGCGAGTGCAGGACCACGCCCACGGCACAGGACTGCCCGAGGACTGGGCGAAGGTCGCCGACGTGTACAGCGCGGTCTACTGGCTGGCGGCCCGGCACCGCTGGATGACACTCGCGGAGCTGGCGGTCACCAGGCAGGGGCAGGCCGCGGAGCGGGCGAACGCCCTGACCCGCGCCGTGGCGGCCCGTGACGAGGCCGGAACCTTCCTCAACGGCGGCGACTTCGCCGGAGGGCTGGCCCTGGTGGACCAGGCTGTCGTGCTCGCCGAATCCACCATGCGGGGCAGGCCGCGCCACCTGGCTCTGGGGTTGCTGCACCTCAGGGGGATGACGCTGGCGGGCCGGCTGCGGGACGACCGGACCGCCGAGCGGCACATCAAGGCCGCACTAAAGGCCGCGGAGGCCGTCGGCACCGATGTCGACGTGCAGGGCGTGCACTTCGGTCCGGAGAACACGGTCACCCATGTGGTGGCGACCCGGGTGGACCTGAAGAGGAACGCCGAGGCGCTGGAGGACGCAGAGAGGTACCTCCGCAACGGGTACTCGCTGCCCGCGACCCGCATCGGCCCGCTCCACATGAACATCGCCAGGGCGAAACTGGCCCTGAAGGACCGGGACGGGGCGGTGGACTCCCTCATGGCGGCCTGGAGCGTCGTGCCGCAGATGGCGAAGGTCCACCCCACCAGTCAGGAACTGAGCAGGGTGCTCGTATCCCTGCACCGGCGGAGCAACCCGAGGATCAACACTCTGGCGAAGAGGGCCGGCATCCGCCTCTGACAGCGGATGACGGGCCGCAACGGCGGGAAGGCCCGGCCAGGGGTACCCGCTGGCCGGGGGCGGGGCGCGCTGACACACTGGCCGCATGCCCGAGCTGATCCTCCCCGACCCGCGCGTCCACGCCTCCTTCGTGGAGGCCATGAAGGAGTTCGAGGCCGAGGGCCGCGGCGGGCCGCAGGACAACTCGATGGTCGGCCGCGACATCCGCCGCTACGGCGGGCGCTGGCACGACCCGGAGGTCTTCGCCGCGTACGCCGCCGCCGTCCGCGCCGACGCGCGGGAGGACAGCCCGCGCCCCGAGGGCCACGTCCCGTGCACCACCCTGTGGTGGGTGGAAGGCGACACCTACCTCGGCCGTATCGCCATCCGGCACGAGCTCAACGGCTTCCTGCTCGACTACGGCGGCCACATCGGCTACGACGTCCGCGCATCCGCCCGCCGCCGCGGCCACGCCACCGCGATGCTGCGGGCCGCCCTGCCCGTCGTCCGCTCCCTCGGCATCGACCCGGTGCTGGTCACCTGCGACGACACCAACACCGCCTCCCGCCGTGTCATCGAGAAGTGCGGGGGTGTCTTCGAGGACCGGCGGGGGAAGAAACTGCGGTACTGGATCGCCACGGGACCGGCCGCACCGCAGGTGCGCGGGGCCGGTCCGGGAGAGGGCGGAGCCGTCGGCGAGTAGGCTGGTGGGTAGGTACGGGCCTACCGGCCCCGCACCGGCGGGGACGGCCCGGCCGCCAGTGTTCGACCGAGGGGCGCTCGTCGCGCCACCCCGCAGCAAGGAGAAGGATCCTGGGCAAGCGACAGCCCGAAGGCCCGCCGCCCGCACCCGCGGTGCAGCGCATCCGCCTGCGTTACACCAAACGCGGCCGCCTCCGGTTCACCAGCCACCGCGACTTCCAGCGCGCTTTCGAGCGGGCGCTCCGCCGGGCCGAGGTGCCCATGGCGTACTCCGCGGGCTTCACCCCGCACCCGAAGGTCTCGTACGCCAACGCGGCGCCGACCGGCACGGGCAGCGAGGCCGAGTACCTGGAGATCGCCCTCACCGAGCGGCGCGACCCGGAGGTGCTGCGGCGGCTGCTCGACGAGTCGCTGCCCGACGGACTCGACGTCGTCGACGCGGTGGAGGCGCACACCAGCGGCTTCGCCGACCGCCTGACGGCATCCCGCTGGGAGCTGCGGCTCGACGGGGTGGAGCCGGAGGAGGCCCGCAAGGCGGTGGAGGTCTTCCTCGCGGCGGACTCGGTCGAGGTCCGCAGGCAGACCAAGAAGGGCATGCGCACCTTCGACACACGTGCCGCCGTGGCATCGCTGGAGGCGGCCCCGGCCGGGTCCGATAGGCCCGGCGAGGGTCCCTGTGCGATACTGCGCCTGGTGGTACGGCACCTGACACCTGCCGTACGACCCGACGACGTCCTGTCCGGCCTCCGAGCTACGGCCGACCTGGCGCCGCCGGTCCCCGCAGCGGTGACCAGGCTGGCGCAGGGGCCGCTCGATGAGGAGACCGGCACGGTGACCGATCCGCTTGCGCCCGACCGCGACGCAACCCCCGCCGCGACGGTGCCGGACGGCACCGCGTAAGGCCGACGCCGCCGCGCCGCCGATGTGCGAGGCACCAGGGAGCCACCCGGGTCCGGCCGTCAGGCAGGCGCATCCACCAGCAGACTTTCGCCGTGTCCGGGCCCGACGGCACGGAACCGGCGAGCGAGACGACAGCTCCCGTGCGGCGCCCGCGCCCCGGACAGCGGCCCGCGCACATCACGCGGAGCCCGGCCGGATCGAGGCACGGCGCCCGGGAGCGTGAACGGGAGAACCGCCCGCATGCGCGAGCCCATGGAATCCGCGGAGTCCACACCCGCGGAGAACACCGACATCACACCCGCAGCGCCCGCCGTGACCGGAACGGAGGCGGAGTCCGGGCAGGGCAGCCCCAGCGACACGCTGCCGCCGCGCCGGCGCCGCCGCGCAGTGTCCCGCCCGGCGGGGCCGCCCGCGGCGGCCTCGGCCGAGCCGGAGGTCGTCACCACGGCGACCGCCGCCGCACCGGCCGGGGACACGTCTGCGCAGGCCGGCGAGCCCGAGCCCGCCGAACCCGCCGCCGGGGCGCAGGCCGCGCCCGCGCGGCCCCGGCGCCGCGCCGTCCGCCGTGCCTCCGCTCCGGCGGGCCCGCCGCAGGCGGCCGAGACGGTCGTGCCCGCCGATCCGGCCGGCGCGGAGTCCGAGCCCGCCGCCGAGACGCCCGAGCCGGCCGGTGCCCCCGAGCCCGCGGCGGCCGAGGAGCAGCCGGCCCCGGCGCGTACGCGCCGCCGTGCCACCCGCCGTGCCTCCGCCCCCGCGGGCCCGCCGCAGGCGGCCGCGCAGGACGCGGAGCAGGAGGAGCCCGCCGCGCGGGACGCGGAGCCGGAGAAGCCCGCCGCGCCGGCCGCCGAGGAGCAGCAGGCGCCCGCCCGCGCCCGGCGGCGCACCCGCAGGACCGCCGAGAAGGCCGACCGGCAGGAGACCGTCCAGCAGGAGACCGCGCAGGAGAAGCCCGCCGCCGAGGAGCCGGCCCAGGCGCCGGCCCAGGTCTCGGCCGGGGCCCCCGCCGAGGCCGAGAAGCCCGCGCGGACCCGGAAGTCCGCGAAGGTGCGGGCGGCCGAGGCCGCCGAGGCCGCCGAGGCGGAGAAGCCCGCGCGGTCCGGGACGCCGGAGCGGTCCGGGGAGTCCGCCGCCGAGGCCGAGCCCGCCGCTTCCCGGCGCTCCCGCAGGAAGCCGCCGACGGCGCCGGTGGCGGTGTTCCAGGCGCCCGTGTTCGCCGAGCCGGTCTTCCAGACCCCCGAGACCGCGGCGGTCGCCGCCGCCGAGTCCGACGAGGAGGAGGAGCCGGAGACCTCCGAGGAGTACGGGACCGAGGCCGGCGGCACCGCGGAGGCCGAGCGCGAGGAGCGCGCCGCGGCCCGCCGCCGCCGTCGTCGCCGCCGCCGCAGCGGCGAGCCCGCCGAGCAGGAGGAGCGGGACGAGCAGCCCGCCGCCGAGGCCGGGGAGACCGAGGAGACCGGGGCGAGGTCCGCCGCCGAGGAGGACGGCGAGGAGGACGAGGAGACCTACGGCCGGGACGAGGCCGGCGAGGGCGAGGAGCGTCCCTCGCGCCGCCGCCGCCGCGGCGGACGCCGCCGCCGTCGCGGCTCCGACGCCGAGACCTCCGAGTACGCCGGTGAGGGCGAGGAGGGCGACGAGACCCGCGAGAGCGCCGGGGAGACCGGGGGAGCGGCCGCCGAGGGCGGCCGGGAGGACGAGGAGCGGGGCGAGGGCGCCGAGGAGCCCCAGGGCTCCAGCAGCACCTCGCGCCGCCGTCGCCGGCGCCGCCGCCGCAGCGGCGAGGCCGAGCCCCAGGCCGCCGAGGCGGCCCCGGACGACCCGGAGCGCACGGTCGTCAAGGTGCGCGAGCCGCGGAAGAAGAAGGACGAGCCCTCCGAGAGCGCCGACGGCGTGCAGTCCATCAAGGGCTCCACCCGTCTGGAGGCCAAGAAGCAGCGCCGCCGCGAGGGCCGCGAGCAGGGCCGCCGCCGCGTCCCGATCATCACCGAGGCCGAGTTCCTGGCCCGCCGCGAGGCCGTCGAGCGCGTCATGGTCGTCCGCCAGAGCGGCGAGCGCACCCAGATCGGGGTGCTGGAGGACGGCGTCCTCGTCGAGCACTTCGTCAACAAGGAGCAGGCCACCAGCTACGTCGGCAACGTCTACCTGGGCAAGGTCCAGAACGTCCTGCCGTCGATGGAGGCCGCCTTCGTCGACATCGGCAAGGGGCGCAACGCCGTCCTGTACGCCGGTGAGGTGAACTTCGAGGCGCTGGGCCTGTCCGGTGGTCCGCGCCGGATCGAGACCGCGCTCAAGTCCGGCCAGTCCGTCCTGGTCCAGGTGACCAAGGACCCGATCGGCCACAAGGGCGCCCGGCTGACCAGCCAGGTCTCCCTCCCCGGCCGCTACCTGGTCTACGTGCCCGAGGGCTCGATGACCGGCATCAGCCGCAAGCTGCCGGACACCGAGCGGGCCCGCCTCAAGCAGATCCTCAAGCGGATCGTCCCCGAGGACGCGGGCGTCATCGTCCGCACCGCCGCCGAGGGCGCCAGCGAGGACGAGCTGCGCCGCGATGTCGAGCGGCTCCAGGCGCAGTGGGAGGACATCCAGAAGAAGGCCCGCAAGGGCGGCGCGCCGACGCTGCTCTACGGCGAGCCGGACATGACCGTCCGGGTCGTCCGCGACATCTTCAACGAGGACTTCTCCAAGGTCGTCATCAGCGGCGACCAGGCGTGGGAGACGATCCACGGATACGTCTCGCACGTCGCGCCGGACCTCGCCGACCGGCTCCAGCGCTGGACCTCCGAGGTGGACGTCTTCGCCACCTACCGGATCGACGAGCAGCTGATGAAGGCGCTGGACCGCAAGGTCTGGCTGCCCAGCGGCGGATCGCTGGTCATCGACCGCACCGAGGCGATGGTCGTGATCGACGTCAACACCGGCAAGTTCACCGGCCAGGGCGGCAACCTGGAGGAGACGGTCACCAGGAACAACCTGGAGGCGGCCGAGGAGATCGTGCGCCAGCTCAGGCTGCGCGACCTCGGCGGCATCATCGTGATCGACTTCATCGACATGGTGCTGGAGTCCAACCGCGACCTGGTGATGCGGCGCCTGCTGGAGTGCCTGGGCCGCGACCGCACCAAGCACCAGGTGGCCGAGGTCACCTCGCTGGGGCTGGTCCAGATGACGCGCAAGCGGGTCGGCCAGGGGCTGCTGGAGTCCTTCTCCGAGACCTGTGTGCACTGCAACGGCCGGGGCCTGATCGTCCACATGGACCAGGTGCAGACCCAGGGCGGCGGCGGTGGCGGCAAGCGCGGCAGGAAGAAGGGCAAGGCCGCGGCCCAGCAGCCCGAGGCCCCCGTCGAGGTCCCCGCCGCCGAGGAGCCGGCCGAGGCGCCCGCGCCCTCCGTGGAGGAGCCGGCGGCCGAGACGCCCGCCGAGGTGGCGGCGGAGGCCGCCGCGCCGGCCGCGCTGCCGGAGCCGGAGTTCGTCCCGGACGAGGAGCTGTACAGCAGCGCCGCCGAGGCCGAGGAGGCCGCCCGGCGCGGCCGCAGGCGGCGGCGCACCGGAGGACGCAAGGTGTCGGCTCCGGCGGGTCCGCCGAAGGCGGCTGCCGCGGTGGAGGCCGCGGTGACGGTGGTTCCGGCTGCGGAGGAGGCGCCGCGGGCGCCCGTGGAGGAGCCGGCCGAGGCGGCGGCGGAGCCCGCCCCCGAGCCCGCCGTGTCCGAGACCCCCGCGCCCGAGGCCGCAGAGTCCGAGACCGCCGCGCCCGAGCCGGCCGCCGAGGCGGAGGCCGGGCCGCGTACCCGGCGCCGTGGTGCGCGCAAGGTGTCGGCTCCGGCGGGTCCGCCGAAGGCGGCTGCCGAGGTGGAGGCCGCGGTGACGGTGGTTCCGGCTGCGGAGGAGGCGCCGCGGGCGCCTGTGGAGGAGCCGGCCGAGGCGGCGGCGGAGTCCGCCCCCGAGCCCGCTGCGCCGGCCCGTCCCCGCCGTCGTGTGGTGCGCCGTGCGGCGGCCCCGGCCGGATCCCCCGAGACGGCCGAGATCACCGAGCCCGCCGTCCCGTCCGCCGAGCCCGCGGCCGAACCGGAGCCGGTCGCCGAGGAGCCGGCCGAGGTCCCCGGGGAGGCCCCCTCCCAGCCGGACGGGGAGGCTTCCGCCGAGGAGGCCGCTCCGGCGAAGAAGACGGCCCGCAAGACGGCCAAGAAGGCCGCCGCCAAGAAGACCGCGTCCACGGCGAAGAAGGCCACCGCCAAGACGGCGGCCTCCAAGACCGCCGCCAAGAAGACGACGGCGAAGAAGACGGCCGCCAAGAAGACCTCGGCGTCGGCGGCCAAGAAGACGACGGCGAAGAAGGCCGCGACCAAGACGGCGGCCTCCAAGACCGCCGCCAAGAAGACGGCCGCCCGCAGGACGGCGGCGGCCGAGCAGCAGAACCCGCCGTCCGTCTCGGCCCCGGCCGAGGACTGACGGAGGAGGAACCGGCCCCGGACGCCCACCGGCGTCCGGGGCCGGTTTGACCCCCCGCGACAAAGCCCCGTAACCTTGACCGTCGCGGCGTGTCGATGGACACGCCAGGCTCCTGAGCAAATCCCTCCACGCACTCCGCGAGGCGTCGCGTGAGCGCGAGGAGAGGCCGCTCAATCCACTTGGATCCGCACGGGCCCGGCCCGTGGCGAGCGGCTGGCATCAGGGGCCCCACCCACGAGCGAGAGAGAGTTCCGCGTGTACGCGATCGTGCGCACCGGCGGCCGCCAGCAGAAGGTGTCCGTCGGCGACGTCATTGAGGTTGACCGTATCTCCACCAGCAAGGTCGGCGACAGCGTCGAGCTCTCGACCCTGCTCATCGTCGATGGCGACGCGGTCACCAGCGACCCGTGGGTCCTGGCCGGCGTGAAGGTCCACGCCGAGGTCGTGGACCACCACAAGGGTGCCAAGATCGACATCATGAAGTACAAGAACAAGACCGGCTACCGCAAGCGGATCGGTCACCGTCAGCTGCACACCGCGCTGAAGATCACCGGCATCGACGCCCCGGCGACGAAGTAAGGGACTGAGGAGAGATGGCACACAAGAAGGGCGCATCGTCCACTCGGAACGGTCGTGACTCCAACGCCCAGCGGCTCGGCGTGAAGCGCTTCGGCGGTCAGGTCGTCAACGCGGGCGAGATCCTGGTCCGCCAGCGCGGCACCCACTTCCACCCGGGCTCCGGCGTGGGCCGCGGCGGCGACGACACCCTGTTCGCGCTGGCCGCCGGCGCGGTGCAGTTCGGCACCGCTCGTGGCCGCAAGGTCGTGAACATCGTCCCGGTCGCCGAGTAACCACCGGCACCGGTACGACCCGCAGCACCCTCCGAGGGCGGACCGCCTCCCGTCCGTACGTGCCCCGCGCGTACGGACGGGGAAGCGGTTCCGCCCTCGGCGCGTTGTACGAAGGCGGCCCGCGCGAGCGCCGTGCCGCCGCACCGGCGCGCGGCGCCGCCCCCGACCGGCGGATCCGCACCCCCGCACCCCGCACATCCCCTAGAACACCAGCCTGGAGGCACCCGTCATGACCACCTTCGTGGACCGCGTCGAGTTGCACGTCGCCGCGGGTAACGGAGGCCACGGCTGTGCCTCCGTCCACCGTGAGAAGTTCAAGCCGCTGGGCGGCCCGGACGGCGGCAACGGCGGCCGGGGCGGGGACGTGATCCTCGTCGTCGACCAGTCCGTGACCACGCTGCTGGAGTACCACCACACCCCGCACCGCCGGGCGACCAACGGCAAGCCCGGCGAGGGTGGCAACCGCTCGGGCGCGGACGGCAGCGACCTGGTGCTGCCCGTCCCGGACGGCACCGTCGTCCTGGACCGGCAGGGCAACGTGCTGGCCGACCTCGTCGGCCAGGGCACCACCTTCGTCGCCGGACGCGGCGGACGCGGCGGCCTGGGCAACGCCGCGCTGGCCTCGGCCCGCCGCAAGGCACCGGGCTTCGCGCTGCTGGGCGAGCCGGGGGAGACCCGCGACATCGTCCTGGAGCTGAAGACGGTGGCGGACGTGGCCCTGGTCGGCTACCCGTCGGCGGGCAAGTCGTCCCTGATCTCCGTCCTCTCCGCGGCCAAGCCGAAGATCGCCGACTACCCCTTCACCACCCTGGTGCCCAACCTGGGCGTGGTGACGGCCGGCGCCACCGTCTACACCATCGCCGACGTGCCCGGCCTGATCCCCGGCGCCAGCCAGGGCAAGGGGCTGGGACTGGAGTTCCTGCGCCACGTGGAGCGCTGCGAGGTCCTGGTCCACGTGCTGGACTGCGCGACGCTGGAGTCCGAGCGCGACCCGGTGACCGACCTCGACGCCATCGAGGCCGAGCTGGCCCAGTACGGCGGTCTGGACGGCAGGCCGCGCGTGGTGGTGCTCAACAAGGTGGACATCCCCGACGGCCAGGACCTGGCCGACATCATCCGCCCCGACCTGGAGGCGCGCGGCTACCCGGTCTTCGAGGTCTCGGCCGTCAGCCGCAAGGGGCTCAAGGAGCTGTCCTTCGCCCTGGCGGGGATCGTGGAGGAGGCGCGCGCGGCCAGGCCGAAGGAGGAGGCGACCCGTATCGTCATCCGCCCCCAGGCCGTGGACGACGCCGGCTTCACCGTCACCCAGGAGGGCGACGGCTTCTTCCGGGTGCGCGGCGAGAAGCCGGAGCGCTGGGTGCGCCAGACCGACTTCAGCAACGACGAGGCCGTCGGCTACCTCGCCGACCGGCTCAACCGCCTCGGTGTCGAGGACGAGCTGATGAAGGCGGGAGCCCGCGAGGGCGACGGCGTGGCCATCGGCCCGGAGGAGAACGCGGTCGTCTTCGACTGGGAGCCCTCGGTGGCCGCGGGCGCGGAGATGCTCGGCCGCCGCGGCGAGGACCACCGCATGGACACCATCCGCCCGGCCGCCCAGCGCCGCCGCGACCGCGACGCGGAGCGCGACGAGGCCCTGCGCGCGTACGAGGGCTTCGACCCCTTCGAGGAGCAGTAGCCGCGGCGCGGCACGGACGCCGGAAGCGGCGGCGGCCCCGCACCCTTCCTTCCCGGGAGGGTGCGGGGCCACCGCCGCTTCCGGCCCGCGGGCCGGGTGTCTCAGGTGGTGAGGGAGTTCTCCGAGTCGCTGGGATCGCTCTCCTGACCGGCCTCGGCCGCTTCCGTCGCCTCGGCGGCCACCCGTGGCGCCGGGGCGTCGTCGGTGCGCAGGGCCATCAGCTCACGGCGCCTGTCCGCCTTGGCGCACAGCGCCGCGACCGCCTGGTCGAAGCGGACGATCGAGGGCGGGTCGGCCGGACCCAGCAGGTGCGTCTTCAGCTCGGCACGGGCCCGCGCCATGGTGTCCCGGGACGGATCCCGGACGGAGTCCAGCAGGGCGGGCACGCCGGCGGCGTCGGGCGTGAGGATCGTGGCCGCCCGCACGGTCGGCAGGCCGGCCCTGAACTCCTCCTCCGCCAGACCGCTGGTGTTGGCGACCGCGTACGGCTTCTCACTGGCCAGCCAGTCCGAGACCACGCTGGAGACGTCGCTGATCAGCAGGTCGGACCGGTTGAAGCAGGCGTACAGGGCGGGGCGCGGCCCGGTGACGACCAGATGCTCCCAGTCGGGGAAGGACGCCCAGTAGGCCTCCTCCCAGGCGGCCGTCGCGGCCGCCACCGCCGCCTCCCGGTCCCCCTTCGGGGTGGACTGGAGCAGCATCCGCTCCATCTCGTCCGCGCTCGGCCGGAACGCCGTGCTGGTCAGCTCGTCCAGCTCGGCGGTGCGGCGGGCCAGCTCGGCGGCGGCCTCCGGGCCGGGGCGCGGGCCGGAGCGCCGGGCGTTGGCCTCGGCGATCATCTGCTGGATGCGCTCGTTGGCGCGGGCCGCGCGCGGGTCCACCGAACCGGTCATCGGGTGGGGCTTGTACAGCAGCCGCACCTTCGGGTCCGCCAGCAGGGCGCGGACGATGTTCTCGCCGGCCAGGATGACGGAGGTGTTGCCCGGGTCGTCGGTCCAGCCCTCCCAGGTGGGCGCGTACAGCACCGTGACGGGGCCGTCCGAGGCCGGAGGCCCGGCGTACGGGCGGATCGGCGCGAGCTGCGGACGGCCGACCTCCACCACGTCGCGGTCGTCGACGCCGATGTCGGCGAGCCGGTAGCGGTCCCGTGCGGCCCGGCCCGCGACCCACACCTCGTCGTAGGCCTTGGCGTAGGGGTTGCAGCTGGAGAGCTTGTCGCTCTCGCCGTGGTTGATGAAGGCGTGCTTGATCGAGGGGATGCGCAGCACCTGCGAGGTCTTACCGGAGTTCGCCGGGTGCAGCATCATCTTGAGCGAGGAGTGCTCCAGCCGCATGAGGTGGGCGACCTTGGGGATGCACACGATGGGCACGTCGGTCGCGTCGATCTTCTGCACCATGAACCGCTCGCGCAGCACGATCAGCGGCCTGGCCTCCAGCTCGGAGAGCGTGCCCAGCCACATGTTGGCCTGGTAGGCGGAGGCGGCGCCGCCGGAGAAGTACATCGCCACCGTCGGCCGGTACTCGGCCAGCCAGCGGTCCAGCCACTCCAGCGCCTGCTGCTCGTTCACGGGCTGCGCGCCCGGCCGCAGCCAGGCGGCCAGTCGCAGTATGCCGCCCAGGTGGAGCAGCAGGGTGAGGCCCACGCCCAGCAGGCCCCACAGGCCGTCGGTGGTCAGGGCCGAGGCCATCAGGCCGGCCGTGGCGGGCAGGGCGAAGTACAGCAGCCGGCGGCTGGGCTGGCGGGCCAGCAGCCGCGGCGGCGCGGCGGACAGCCGCAGGGCGGAGGCGTCGATGTTGCGGGTGACGAAGGGCAGGGTGCGCCGACGCCTGATCAGCAGCGAGATCGCCTGGCAGCAGAAGTGCAGGAAGTAGCCGGCCAGCAGGGCCAGGGCCAGGGGCTGCTCCTCGAGCGGGTCGATGCCCGGCAGCCGGACCAGGCCGACGACGATCAGCGCGTCACGCAGCAGCTGGCGGGTGGTGACGTCGAAGCGCAGCCTGCCCAGCGCGGCGACCAGCCAGGGCTGCCGGTGCACCAGGTACAGGTCGAGCACGAGGCCGACGGACGAGCCCGCGACGAACAGGGCGGTGTCCGCCAGCAGCGCGCCCAGCGACTGCGCGAGGAAGGCCGCGCCCAGCAGCACGGGGAGGGCCAGAGCGCGTTTCACCGAGAAACCCGGGGGGGCGGGCCGGGCGGCACCTCTCTCGGACCGCTTCTTGCTGCGGAAAAGCCTCAGGACTGGGAACGAGGCGGACATCAGGCAGGTCACGCTCCAGGAAGGGACGTCATACGTGTCGTCTCGCCTACCGCCCACCCCCTGCCTTCCGGGCCTCCCGGCACCGCTCCCCAACGGCGATCGGCATGCGACGGAGTGTTCGACGACCACTCGGTGATGCGTTTGCGGCGCTCATCCTACGGTCACCGCGGCGGTGTCCTCGCGCGGTGCCCTCGCGCAACGCCGGGCGGGGCGGTGAACGGAAGAGCTCGCCTCCGTCCGCCGCCCCGCCCGGTGGCGTGCGTGCCCCGCCTGCCTAGCGTCCCGCGGCGGCTCCGTCGCGGGAGGGCAGGCTCTCCCCGGCCGGGCCGCCCGGCTGGGCCGGGATCCCGGAGGCGGCCTCGGGAGAGGCCTGCGCAGTGGCCCCGGGGGCTTCCGGAACCTCGGGGACCGGGTAGGAGGCCAGGGTGCGCTCGAAGTCCCTGGTGGACAGCAGCAGCTTGTAGATGATCGCGAGCTCGAACACCATCAGCAGGGCGCCCGCCGCGATGGTCACCGGCATGATCGCGCCGAGGACCGGTCCCACGATGAAGACGGCCATCTGGAACTCGATGCCGCTCACCAGGTGGGTGCGGACGCGGTGCCGGAGCAGGAAGGTGCGGAAGCGGCCGTACCAGGGGAAACGGCTCTTGAACTCCACGTGCAGGTCGATGACCTTCTTCTCCTGCGGCCGGGCCTGCGCACCGTCCTCGGCCCCGGCGTCCGGGCCGTCCTGCCGGGAACCCTCGTCGAGGTCGGCCGTGGGGTTCTCACGGAGGAGGTCCTCCATGAAGGCGATCCCCTGCTCCTCGTCGCCGTCGTTCTCCCGCTCCTGCTCCCGATCCCGTTCGCGCTGCTCGCGCTCGCGGTCACGCTCCAGCTCCTCGGCGGTCATCAGCGCCCTCGCCGCCCGGCGGCTGGCCTTGGCACGGGCCCTGATCTTCTTGCGCATGCTGTGGCGCACCTTGAAGATCTGGAGCGCGTCCAGGTAGCGCAGGGCGTCCAGGAAGACCACGACGAGGGCCAGCCAGACGTACGCCACCTCCCCCGTGCGGGAGTACTGGCCACCCATCAGCGCGACGGCGCAGACCAGCACCCGCACCCGGTCGAACACGTAGTCCAGCCAGCCGCCGAACTCCGAGCCCTTCCCCGTGAGGCGGGCGAGCTTGCCGTCCATGCAGTCCAGGATGAAGCTCAGGTGGTAGAGCCCGGCCCCGATCAGCAGCCACTTCCAGTCGCCGCGCGCGAAGCAGGCGGCGGCGGCGAGGCCGAGGAAGAGCGCCCCCCAGGTGATCTGGTTCGGCGTCACCCTGGTCCACTTCGCCGTCCACCGGACCAGGGGGGTGGCCACGGGATCGACGAGCAGCACCGTCCACCAGGCATCGCGCTTCTTCTCGGTGATGCGGCGCACTTCGGAAAGGGGGGGTATGTCCATGTCAGGTAGGTAATCCTCGTAGCCGGTCGGGGGGGGTGGGCCGGATCCGGGTGACGCCTGAGGAGTCCGCACACCCGGATGTTCCGCGCAACCCTCGCAGGGCGCGCAGAGTGTACGCAGCCCGCAGATTGGGTTACCTGCGGGTGCAATCAATCTGAACCCGAAGTTAAGACACATGGGATGACCGGATGGTTGCCCTCGATTTCGGCCACACGTTCGCCGGAGGGCAGAACAGGCCCGGCTCAGGTGCCGGAGGCCGCGGCGCGCCGCTCCCGCCCCGTCCGCGACGGCCGCTCGGGCGCGAAGAACCACTCCAGACGCGGCTCCATGACCCAGCGGAAGGCACTGACCACCAAAGGCGTGGTCAGTGCCACGGCCACCGCGGCCGCGGCGGCCGTGACGAACAGGAAGCCCGCCGGGCTGTTCACGAAGCCGCCCTCGTACCAGCCCCAGTAGTGCGCACCCTTGGCCAGGAAGCCGTGCAGCAGGTACGCGTAGAGCGTCCCGGCCCCCAGCGCCGTGAACCAGGTGCGGCGGGAGGGCGTCAGGCTCAGGAAGGCGGCGCTCAGCAGCAGGGAGCAGCCGAGCATGCCCAGCGTCATCAGCACCCCGACCCAGCCGGGAGCGCCGAGTTCCTGGGCCGCGTAGCGGTGGTAGAACCAGTCCGGGTTCATCCGGGGCACGGCCCAGTAGGCCGCCAGGGCGCCCAGGGCGAGGACGGCCGGCGCGAGCAACCGCATCCGCCGCTCCCGCAGCGCCTCGAAGTGGCGCCGCTCCAGACGCAGGCCCAGCACGAAGAACGGCAGGTACTGGAGCACCCGCTGCAGGGCCAGGTCGCCGCCGATGTCCGGGGAGGCCGTGGCGAAGGCGGCCAGGACGACCGACACGGTGAAGGGGTGCCGCAGCGCACGCCACAGGGGAGCGGTCAGCCGCCAGATGAACAGCGCCATGAGGAACCAGGTCAGGTACCAGGGGTACAGCAGGGTGATCCTCAGCTCCTCACCGGTGTTCCAGGCGCGGAACAGGTTGAGCGCGGTCTCGAAGACGATGTACGGCACGACCACTCCGGTGACCAGCCGCCGGATCTGGCGCGGCCGGAAGGAGAAGCTCCGTGAGAAGTGGCCCGAGACGATGGTGAAGGCGGGCATGTGGAAGGCGTACAGCAGCAGGTAGCCCGCCGCCATGACCCGGCTGCCGTCGCGCAGTCCCTCCCAGGAGTGCCCGACGACGACCAGCACGACGGCCAGGAACTTGGCGTTGTCGAAGAACGCGTCGCGCTCTCGGGGGCGTCCGCCTCTCTCCGAGTCCGGGGCGCCCGGGGTGTCCGGGGCGGTCGAGCCGCCCGGGGTGTCCGGGGA
>NZ_JAKMAY010000020.1:0-36081 GCF_022015835.1 Streptomyces sp. ICN903
GGCCCCTCCCGTCGCCCGTGCGTCCGCACCCCGCCCGTATGTCTGCGACCATGGGCCCATGCCTGCGCGATACCCGCTCTCCCTCAGAATCCCCCTCGGCATCACGGCGGTAGGCGCGGCCTGCCTCGCCTACTCGGCGGGCATCGAAGCCCGTTCGTTCCGCCTCAGGCGCGTCACGGTGCCCGTGCTGCCGCGCGGGATGCGGCCGCTGCGCGTGCTCCAGGTCTCCGACATCCACATGGTCGGCGGCCAGCGCAAGAAGCAGCGCTGGCTCCAGTCGCTGGCCGGGCTGCGGCCCGACTTCGTGGTCAACACCGGCGACAACCTCTCCGACCCGGAGGCCGTCCCCGAGGTCCTGGACGCGCTCGGCCCGCTGATGGAGTTCCCCGGCGCGTACGTCTTCGGCTCCAACGACTACTACGGCCCCCGGCTGCGCAACCCCGCCCGCTACCTGATGGAGAAGGCCAGCGGCCGACACGGCCTCAACGGCAACCCCCCGGTCGTCGGCGCCGTCCACAACCCGTGGGAGGGGATGCGCGACGCGTTCGACGCGGCGGGCTGGGTCGGCCTGTCCAACACCCGGGGCCGGATCAAGCTCGACGGCGGCGAGGAGATCGCCCTCACCGGCCTGGACGACCCTCACATCAAGCGCGACCGCTACGACGAGGTGGCCGGCGGTCCCGAGCGCGACGCGGACCTCCCCCTCGCCGTCGTCCACGCCCCGTACCTGCGCGTCCTGGACGCCTTCGCCGCCGACCGCTACCCGCTGATCCTGGCCGGCCACACCCACGGCGGCCAGCTCCGGGTTCCCTTCTACGGCGCCCTGGTCACCAACTGCGACCTGGACACCGACCGGGCCCGCGGCCTGTCCCACCACGAGGCGGAAGGTTACCGTTCCTACCTCCACGTCTCGGCGGGCTGCGGTGCCAACCGCTACACCCCCTTCCGGTTCGCCTGCCCCCCGGAGGCCACTCTCCTCACCCTGATCGAGCGCCCCTGACCGCGTCCGCCACACCCCGCATCGCCTCCGCCGCACCCCGGAAACCGGATTTCTCCTGAGCGCGGGCGTGGGCTAAAGTAGTCCTCGTTGCACACGGGGTGTGGCGCAGCTTGGCAGCGCGCTTCGTTCGGGACGAAGAGGTCGTGGGTTCAAATCCCGCCACCCCGACAGCCGAAACACCAGGTCAGGGGCCTGATCCGCGAGAGCGGGTCGGGCCCCTGACCCGTTTCCGGAGGCCGCTTGGGAGCCGTCTGGGAGCCGGTCTCTGTCCCCGGCTCCCAAATCCGCAGGTCCACGGCAGGGAGCGTGGCGCGCGGATGCAGGGTCGGTGGCCAGTTGCGCGCAGTCTTGCCGGCGCCGAGCTGATAGGTGATCCGTACCGCGTAGTGCCTGCTGGCGGGGACGGCGGGGCCATGCAGACGAGCCCGCCACACGCACGGGTCCCTGCGCCTCGGGAAGAACAACCTTGATCAAGGTGAGCTATCGATCAAGGCGAATCGCACAGCATGGAAGCTGTCCATAGAAGATGTGCTTCGGCTTACGGGGCCGCTCGCGGTTGAGGAGAGCAGCCCCCGTAGCGCCTATCCGGCTGTCGGTGCCTGTATCCAGGCGGGCGGCATAGCGTTCGCAGGAGCGGCGGACCAGGTGAAGTCGAAGCCCTTGGCTGCCATGTCGGCGAGTAGTTCAGAGACGATCGGTGTCTGGCCGAAATCCTCATGGCATCCCCGCGCTCCACCACCGGCCTGTGGATGAACACATGGCGCTGATGGCGGTGGTCGCCGCCCTGGCGTGGCAGGAGGTCGCTGTTCAAGCCCCTACGCTGGCGCGTTGCCGCCAGCCACGCGCCAGCGTCCCGGACATGGGTAGCTGCAGTCTCTTCCCAACCCTCCTGTTAATTTAGTAGATTACTGAGTTATGGACTTCACAATTATCAAGCACGCGGTCGAGGTCGACCACGGCATCAAGCGCTTGTCCATGCACTTCATCAAGAAGCACGCAGCGCCGGGACGGGCCCGGCTCAGCTCGGAGCTGTGCGCTCAGATCAGCGAAGAGTTCGAAAGGATCGGGCTCACCACCTTGCCACGCACGTTGCCGACATCCGAGAACGAGTTCGTTTGGGTCATCCAACGCAACAGCGTCCTGGGCGAAGTGGTAGCCGTCGCCGCCGCCCTGGCGCACCTGGACAAGCTAGGGATGAGTCCCCTCCCTCAGGTGTTCGACAACCATCCGCAGGCCAAGGGCAACTTGCGCTGAAGTGACGTAGAAGCGGTACGTCTAGCTTCTGTATGCCGTGTACATCAGCAGGCGTATCTCCTCGCCAGGACAAGGCAAGTGCTAAAAACTGACTGCGCGAGCCGCGAGTCACCCGTATGGTGGCGCCAACAAGCGCTCCTCAGCATGCTGGTGATGCGCCGTCACCTATGCCTTTCTGGCAACGGCACCGTCAGGAGTTACGGATGAGCAACGCTGAAGGGATACGCATCCCACGCGAGGAACCCGTCTTCATCATCGGCACCTCCGGGCGACTTCCGCTTCGGACCACATGCGTGCTTGAACTGACAGGTGCAGAGATCTCGAAGCATCGGCATAGGTGGCACACCCTTCTCAATAACCGCCTACGCGTCCCCACATCAAGGCCACTACCACATCCGAGCAGACTCGTCAAGGGGGAATATGACGCCCGCTTGCAGGCCCTCAGCCCCAAGGCTGCGCGGGCGCTGGGTCATCAACACGCCAGGCAGTTCACTGAGGCACTGGCCGAGTTACCGAAACTGCACATCACTCACATGCCCAAGTTGCACTCCCAGCAGGCAGGGCAGAAGGTGCTCGACTGGTTGTGCACTCAGCTCGCAGGACACCCCTCGGGCCTCGCTCTCATTCATACCAGCTGTGGAATTACCTGGTATCACCTCACGGCGGACGGTCCGGATCTCGAACCTCTGCCCCCGGAATCACCAGCTTTGAAGGCTCTTCCCTGCCGTGCGACCGAGATCGAGCTGTTCCTGACGCCCGCAAAACTCGGGGCTTACGCCGCTTACCAGGACCGCTGTTACCCGGACACGCACCGCAGGCCGACCTGGCTCCCGGCAGAGTTGCCTTGGGCAAAAAAGGATGCGTCGGGAAACAACGTGTCATAACGAACCAGGCGGCGAATTCTTGAGACTCGCCGCCTTCGTGATGACCACCGCAGACCGCTTCGAACCACATTGGAGATCTGTCCCCATGACCACCAGCAACCCCGCCCCCCTTTCGATCGATGTCTCCTGGGGAACAGACACGATCCGGGTAACCAACATCTCGCCCCACCTTCCTGCCGACTCAACGGACAGCCACGTCGCAGCGGTAACCGCGGCAGGCCAGGCAAATCCGAGCACCTGGCTACCGGACGCCTCGTGGGGCGCCATAGCGCATGCAACAACTCGGCCCGATGCGCTGACGGCTCAGCTTCGTCCGACGTCAGATGACCCCTCTGGCCTCCTGATGGTCGAAAACGTCGAGGGGGCAACGCTGTGGTCGGTCGTCACCCGTGTCCTGCTGAGCGAGCTGTTCCCCGGGCCTCAACCTCGTACCGGCATGGAAGTTTCGGAGGTACCCGACCCACAGGTGCACGGAATCACCCGCGAAGGCCGTCCTAGTGCGATCGTGCAGTACCGCTACGAGAGCCTCGTCCACCTCCGGAACCACGTGTGGCAAACCATCCACGCGACGCTATCGCTCAACAGCTATGCGACCTCCATCCTCACGCGCTCCGTAACCCGCAATCTGATTACCCACCCTGTCGAGATCGCCTTCGAGGACGGTACGGAGCCGATCCACGTTCTCGTCGTCCGTGACGGGATCACCCGGCTCGCCAGCGCTTGGGCGGTACTGGCCGGGCACGGCGCCGACCCCGCCGAGGTGGCCACCTTGGCCACTGACGCACTGCTCGGCAGTGCTTCCGCAGCAGGGGTGGCCGCAGGGCCCGGTCTCGGGCAGCGGCTGGCTGCCAGCCGGGCACAGTGGCGCCAGGCACGGCGGCAGGAGTTCGACGGCGAGATGAAGGGAACGACGCCTGGTGTCCGGGCCGCTCAGATCGCCCAGTCCTACGTCATTCCAGCACAGATCGCTGTCGGCATCGAGGGCCACGACGGCCGGGTGCTGTCACCCGAAGACATCTTCGACGACGCCATCCGCTCCGTACTGGCCTCGGTGCACGTCGAGTTCAAGCAGTGGGACGCGGCGGCCCAGAACGTCGAGGTCATCACCCGGGCCCTGAAGCGGATCATCCAGCAGGGAGACCCGCGCTGGAATACGGCCGACCTCCAGGCGGTGTACGGCCTTGCCGTCGGCCGCATCCCCGTGACCGAACTTCCGCAGGTCTTCGGGGGCGAACCGGCCCCTCCCGGGACCGCCCTGTGGCGCGCCGTCTACCTGATCAGCGCCCTGACCCAGCCGGACCTCCTCGAACTGCTCAAGGACCAGGCCAAGGCCATCAAGGGCGGTCAGCGCATGAGTATGAAGGGGTTCGGTGAGCTACTCGGACCGATCATCGACCTGCCCTGGCGCGCTAAGAAGAAGCTGGTCACCAAGCAGGCACGCAACGCGTGGAACAACGGCGGTGTGCTGTCGGCCGACGTCACTCAGGGCTGGACTCCGATCCCCACCGAGGACTTCACCACACTGATCGAACCGGCGATGAACGGCGACGACGACGCTCGCCGCACCCTGGCGGTGGCCGGCGGCGTCGCGCTGATCGCCGACAAGCTCCTGACCAGGAACGTCGGCTCATCGCTGGGGGCCCGGAAGGAGAAGGGCGGAGTCCCCTTCCGTTCGGACGTGAACAAGGTCATCGAGGGGCTTTCCAAGCCGACGAACGAACTCGGCCTGTGGACCCTCGCACTGGCCGCCAACACCTTCCGCAGCAACGACCTGCCGCAGAACTCCGTGCCCAAGCAAAGCCTCACAGGCAAGGAGTCGGCCGAATCCGACGAGCCGCCGTACATCTACTTCAAGGTCGACCTCGACGCGGAAGACCATATCGCCGTTGACGCCGACGGTGTGCCAGTGCCGTTGTACGAGTGGGACGTCGTCGCCGCCTCGGACCCGGATCGTATGGCGAAGGTTGCACCGCCAACGGTCGTCATCCCGCCTCCGGCTCCGCCCGCGCTTAACGAGGGGACTACGTCGACCGATGAGTCGGAGTCACCGCAGAACGGATCTCCTGTCGACCAATCCGGCGAGACGTCCGATGTGGAGGCCTCCGGGACGCCACTGTTCCAGTACGGGACCGTCGACACAGGAATCGAGACCGTGGTCGGAGCGTTGATTCCCCGACCCCGAGACGAGGATATGTCGGTTCCGCCCAGCCAACTCGCCGCCGCGCACCGAAAGGCCCTCCACCTCGGGGTGCAGGGTGCCCGGGACGCCCTTGACCATCTGCACGCACTGGAGCCGGAAGTCGGGGACCACACTCCGATCATCCCGGTAGGCACACTCGACGACCTACACAAGCTGCTGGTCGGCATCCTGACCGACGTGGAGAACCTGCGGCGCAGGACCGTGGAGAACCATGCGCCAGAGGAGGACAACTCGGAATCCGAAGAGCCCACTGATACGCCTCTTGACTGAATAGTAAGGGAGTTGACGGCTCGAGCTCCGACGCCCCAACGGTGAAGCATCAGTCAGGGCCAGTGCTGAAAAATTCAGACTGGTCCTGACTTGCTGTAGGCCCCGGTTTGAGTGCCACGAGTAGCGTTCCGTCAGCGCTCCACGTGCATAGGACACGACCAGCACCTCCGCCGCGGAAGCAAGCCGCAGCCGCACAGTGTCGAAGCCCGTGTCACAACTGGCCGAAGGCCACAGCACTCTGCTTGCTACGACTTGGCAGGCACACGTGACACCCCGCGTGCCGATAGGAGATCACTCAGTACGCGCACTGGTGACGTGGCACTTATGGCCAACCGGGCGTCGAGGGCCGCCTCCCACTGTTCAGCCAGGCCACGCATCAACCGCTTGCGCATGCCGGGGGTGACGTGTGCGTAGCGTGCTGAGACGGAACCGTCGATGTGGCCCATGCGTTCGTCCATGAGGACCTTCTCGGTGCCGAGGTCCTCCATCACGGTCCGGTGGGTGTGGCGGAGGCCGTGGGGTGTGAGGCCCTTGGCGATCGGCAGCCAGCAGGAGTCGGCCCGTCCGCCGGCGCCGCGGCCGCGTGTCGGGATGCCGGGCCAGGGCTCGCCGAGCAGGGGGACGGGCCGGGCCTCCTGGGGGGCCTTCTTCGGGTACCAGCCCGAGGTTGCCGGGGTGAACAGCCAGGTGGCGAAGCCGTTGCGGCGCCAGTGGGCCGCGTTCTCCGTCGGCGCGCCGCCGCGTATGAAGCCGAGTTCGGTGATGGCCGTCTCCACGCGGGCGCGGGTGTCCTCGCGGACGCGCTCGGGGTGGTTGAGGACGTTGGAGACCGTGCCGGTGGAGACGCCGGCGCGGCGGGCGACGTCCGCCAGCTTGGCGCCCTGGTGCCCGCCGGTGCGCGCCGTGCCCTGGCCGCGGAAGACGTACCGCTTGCCGTGGCAGGGGCACGGGGACGGTTTGGTACGGGCGATGTGGTCGGCGATCAGGGCGGACAGGAAGTCGGGGGCGTCGATGGTGCGGTAGCTGTCGTCCTTGGGCGGGCAGCGGATCAGCGTCCCAGAGTCCAGCTCGTACAGCTGGTGCTCGACGCGGACGGCGCCGGGGCGGGTGAACTCGGTCTCCAGGCCGACGATCTCGCCCCACCGCATCCCGGTGTACGCCATGAGGACCACGGCGACGAACTCGTCGTCGCGGCCGGAGAGCAGTGCGGCTCTCTCGGCGATCAGCAGGGCGCCGAGAGGATCGGTGATGGTCTTCTCGGGGCCGCGGTCGCGGGAGCGGCCGGCGCGCTTGCCGCGCCCGCGGCGTCTGGCCGCCGGGTTGGAGGTGATCAGGCCCTCGTCGATCGCGTCCTCGAGGATCAGGTGGAGCGTGGAGCGCCAGGTCTTGACGCTGGAAGCCGCGTAGAGGGCCTTCTCCTTCTTCTCCCACAGATCGACGTCCGAGCGGAGGATGCCGGCGAGCGCCTTGTCCTCGAACGCGGGGAGCAGGTGCTCCTCGATGTGGCGCTTGTAGTTCTGCATGGTCGAGGCGGCCAGGTCCTGGGCGGCGTACCAGCGGTTCGCGTACTCGCCGAAGGTCTCCTGGCCGAGCGCCGGGTCGCGCCAGTCGCCGCGCCGGTACCTGTTCTCGGCCTCGCTCGCGGCACGCTGGGCCTCGCCCTTGGTGGCGAACCTGACCGCCTTGCCCCGCTCGTCGACGACCGTGAGGTGCTTGCCGGGCGCGGTCTTGTACCGGCCGCGCCAGTAGTTTCCGCGCTTCTCCGCGAAACCCAACTTCCGGTGGCTCCTTCGCTTCTGTCTGCTGCGTGTCGGGATGCGTTTACGCGGTGGCGTCGTACTGGGCCCGGCGCGGTGGCCGGGCCCGCAGGTGGTTCACCGAAGTGGCGGGGTGGCGGCGCGGCTGTGGGGATCCGTCCAGGGTGGCAGCCGGGGAGGACGGAGCGGCCACGTTCCCGGCCGGCTGGGCGGGCCGTGCCGGTGTCTCCTCGTGGATGCGGATGATCTCGGCGAGATGGCCGGCGGTGAAGCGGTAGGCACGGCCGACGCGGGTGTGCGGGATGAGGCTCCGCCGGGCCCGGTCCTTGACCCACCAGGCAGAGCAGCCGAGTGCTTCGGCGATCTCCTCAGGTCGGTAGAGGCGCGGCAGAGGGGCGTCGCCCGGGTTGTGCGGGAGGTGTGCGGTCGCGGGCGTGGGCGAAGGTCGGTGCAAGGGCGGCGGGTCCTGACTCGGTGGTGGACGTGCTCGGTCAGCGGTACCGGACGGGCCTCGTCACGGGGCGGTCGGGCCCCGCAGCAGCACGAGGGGCGAGACGAGGAGGGCTTCGGCGATCGCGGCGAGGTCGTCGACGTCGCAGCGGCGCTGGGCACGTTCGATACGGGACAGCATCGTGTTGGACATCGGGCGGCCGAGGGCGGTCACCCGGCCGGCCAGCTGGCGCTGCGCGAGGCCGCGCTCGGTGCGGAGGATTTCGATGGTCCGGGTGGCCCGTATTCCTACGGGGCCGATTTCCAGTGGTCGCGCTGCCATATCTCCATTACTAGCCTGCATTCGCCGGTTTGGTTAACCGGCGATCGTGGTCTATGTTGCGCCTCGCTCGGCACACACGCGGAGGGTTCTCCGCAGCCGGGAAGCCCGGGGCCGCGATACTGAACGGCACTCGGAAGAGGCTCTGACGTGGGGTGTTGTGTTGTAGCTTCCCCGGCGGGAGCCCGTCAACGGCTTGGCGATGTGATCCTTCCGGCTCGGCATCCAAGGGCAGCTTTTTGGTCAACCGCCGATCGTGCCCTACCGTTTTCGCACCGCCCTTCACGGCCCTGTTTTGCGGCGGCTCTTCTGCCGTCAGAGATTCGGCTGTATCGGGCTGGACTTGCATGTCCTGGGTGTGGCTATGTTGACGACACCCCCGGAAAACGCGACCGGCCATCAGCGCACCCCGCGCCAGTGGCCGACCACTCCCCCCTGCCCTTCACGCCCGAACCGCCGCAACCGACGGTGAGCCGTGGACGCCCGCCCACCGCCCGCCGAGTGAGGACCGCTCCTCTTGGCACGCATCCGCACCATCAAGCCCGAAGCATTCGTCTCCGAGTCCCTGGCCGCCGTCACTCTGACCGCCGAGCGGACCTTCTTCGGCCTGCTCACCCAGGCCGACGACCAGGGCCGCCACCGCGACCACGCCGCGATCATCGCCGGACAGCTGTGGGTCCTACGCCCGGAACACACGCCCGCCGAGGTAGAGAAGGACCTCGCCCAGCTCGCGGACGCCGGCCTGATCTGCCGCTACAAGGGCCCGGACGACAAGCGCTACCTGCACATCGTCACCTGGTACCAGCACCAGAAGATCAACCGGCCCAGCAAGAGCCGCCTCCCCGGCTGCCCGCACCACGGCGCTCCGTCCGGCACCGCGGGGAGCACCACCGCGCCTGCCGCACGGACCGGTGTCACGGAGCCCGCACCAACGCCTCACGGACCCTCCATGAAGGCTCCCGTGAGATGCGCGAGTCCACACTGAATCCCGGCCCTGCTGACGAAACCGCAGGTGAGGACGGTTTCACGGAACCCTCCGTGAAGAAGCACGGAGACCTCCCGGCAGCGGCGGTGACACCTCACCGTCCGGATCTAGGACCTAGGATCATGGATCTAGGAACTACTCCGTCGGGGGGCGCGAGCGCCCCCGCACCCGACACCGTCTCGGCCCGGCAGCTCATCGGCGAGTACGTCACCGCCTGCGCCCACCGCCCCCCGAAGGACGTCCTGGGACACCTCGGCCGGGAGGTCGGCAAGCTGCTGGCCGAGGGCATCGATCCCGCCCACATCCGTTCCGGGCTGGAACGCCACCGGGCCAAGGGCCTGCACCCCAGCACACTTCCCAGTCTCGTCCACGAGGCGATGAATGCCGCCCGGACCGCCTCCGCCGCCCACCGCCCGTGGACGAACCCGGCCGACGTCGAGGCGGCCTACGGGGGCGAGCTGTGACCACCGCCCACACCCGCGCGCCGCAACGCGTCGGCCCGCTGGCCGACGCCCGCATACCCGCCCGCTACCGCCGCGCCCTGGCCGACCACCCGCGGATCACCGCCTGGGCCGACACCATCGCCCGCACCGGCCGCCCCGGGCCGGGCGGCGCCCCGGGCATCGCCGAGGGCCCGTCCCTGCTGATCGCCGGTCCCACCGGCACCGGCAAGACCCACCAGGCGTACGGCGCCATCCGCACTCTCCTGGCCGCCGGAGTCCGCCTGCGCTGGGAGGCCGTCACCGCCGCCGACCTCTACGCCCGCCTGCGCCCCCGCTCCGGCCACGACGGCGAACGCGACCTGCAAGCCCTGGCCCGCTGCCCACTGCTGCTCCTGGACGACCTCGGCGCCGCCAAAGCCAGCGAGTGGACCGAGGAACTCACCTACTGGCTGATCAACCACCGGTACGAGCACCTGCGCCCCACCCTGATCACCACCAACCTCCCCATCACCGAGCTGCGCACCGCGCTTGGCGACCGCGTCGCCTCCCGCCTCGCCGAGATGACTGACCGCGTCATCCTCACCGGCTCCGACCGACGCCGGACACCCGCGCACGCTCCGGTGCCGACCGCTGTGGCCGCCCCTCCGCCGACCCCGGTCCCAGGACGCACCCGCTGAACAACCCCACACCCGAACGGAACGGCGGCGGACCGGCCCGCCGCTGAAGGAGATGACCAGACCCTCGCGGTCCCCGCCGAACAGAGCCGGGGACCGGACCACCCGGGGACCACGGTCCCCGCAGTCCCGGTCTCCTCGGAGGCCGGTAGCTGGGGACCGGAACGCGGACCGCACTGGGAATCGGGGACTGGGGACCGAACCATGTCGGGCACCGCAGCCCCCCCCGGGGACTGTGGGACCGGGGACCGTCCCGAAGATCGGGGACCGCGCACACCCACCGGGACCGCGGACCAGCATCACCGCAGGTCCGCCGCCCATGGCCCCTCTGCGCAACTCCGTTCCCCGGGACCACCGCCTGCCTGCCGACCACGGGACGGTCCCCGCAAACCGACAGCAGATCCCGTTCGGGGACCGTCCCCGCCCACAGGCACAGGCGGCGGGGACCGAGCCGGGAACGGGACCATCCCGGGGACCGAAAACCGCGAACCGCCCCGGGGACCGAGGACCGCAGGTCAAGGCCAGCGAAGACGGGACCCAGACGCGGTCCCACCAAGCCGCTGCACGGCTCCCAGTGAATACGCCGGACAAGGACCGTCCGCGAGCAGGACGGCAACGGCATCACGGGCCCACCACGCCCTGGACATCTGATCGCCTTCATCCGGCGCCCGCCACCCACAGCCACCATGGAGGCACCGCGCATGCACCACCCACACGCCAACCGCGCCCAACGATCACAGCAGGAGGCACCCACGGCCGTCATCGGGGCAGCAAGTTGTCGGGTTAGGAGTCCTTACCCGGCCTCCGCCCCGGGGGTGGCGGAGGCATCCGGCGCTGCGGGGGCGCCGGGGTCGGCTGGCCCGGGGGAGCCGACCGTGGGAGGGGCCACCGAGCCGTCGCCGAGCGCGCCGCAGCCGCCCACGCCGCGTCGTCGTCTGCGCGAGCGTCAGCTACGTGAGCGCCGCGTGCATCCGCGCTACAGCGACGACGAGTTCGCCGACCTTGCGAGAGCGGCTGGCGCCAGTGGCATGCAGGTGGGCGGCTACGTCGCCGAGGCGTCGCTGGCCGCCGCCCGCGCCGACGACCCCGCGGCGGCGGTCGCCGACTACCGCGCCGCGGTCAGAGTGCTGATGGCCGCCAACGGGCAGCTGGGCAGGGTCGGCAGCAACCTCAATCAGCTCGCCCGGCACCTCAACCAGGACGGCGCCCTTCCCGAGCGGGAGGCGGTCCGCCGCCTCCTGGACTGCGTCGAGGCGTCGATCGCCGAGCTGGACACGGCCATCACCCAGGTGACGGCGGGGCGATGAGCCGGTGATACCGAAGATCATCCTCGGCAGAGGCAGTACCCGCCGTCTGGTCGCCTACCTGTTCGGCAAGGGTCGGGCGAACGAGCACACCGATCCGCACCTGGTGGCTTCCTGGAACGACTTCGCCCCCGACCCCGGCCGCAGCCCGCACCGCGACCTGAAGGCGGTGGAAAAGCAGCTCGCGGCCCAGCTCGACCAGCCGGTGGCCCTGCTGGGCGACCGGGCGCCGAAGAACACCATCTGGCACTGCCCGGTCCGTGCCGCACCGGAGGACCCGGTCCTCACCGACGCCCAGTGGGCGGACATCGCCCGCCGGATGGTGACCGCCGCCGGTCTCGCCTCCGATGGGGACGGCCAGGCGTGCCGCTGGGTGGCGGTACGGCATGCCGAGGACCACATCCACATCGCCGCCACCCTCGTCCGCCAGGACGGCCGCCGCCCCGACCGGGGCCACGACTACCGCGCCGTCCAGAGGGAGGCACGAAGAATCGAGGCCGACTACGGGCTTCGGCGCTTGAAGCCCGGGGACGGCACCGCGGCCAAGCGCCCCACCAGCAAGGAGCACTTCAAGGCCAAACGGCAGGGCCGGGACGCCACCGCGAGGGAGGTCCTGCGCCTGCGGGTCCGCCGCGCGGTGGCCGCCGCCACCGACGAGGCCGGGTTCTTCGCGCTGCTGGCCGCCTCCGGCGTGGAGGTGCGCCCGAAGGCCGGGCCGTCCGGCGACCTACTGGGCTACAGCGTCGCCCTGCCCGGCGACACCAACGGCCAGGGTGAGCCCGTGTGGTACTCCGGCTCCACCCTGGCCGGCGACCTCTCCCTGCCCCAGGTTCGCCAACGCCTGGGCACCCTCACCCCCGAGCCGGTACCCGCCCGCCCGGCCGATCCCTGGCACCAGGCCACCGCGGCCACCGAGCGCATCCCCCACCACCTCACCGGCAGCGACGACAGGGTGGCGCAGGGGCAGCTGGTCGCCCTCGGCGGAGCCTTGGACCTCCTGCCGGTTGCCGCACCGGCCGGTCTGCGGGACGAGCTGGAGCAGGCCGCCGTCGCCTTCGAGCGCGCCACCCGCTCCCGCATCACCGCGGACCTCGACAGCGCGCGTGTCCTGCGCCGCAGTGTTCAGATGATCGTGCGCGACCCCGCCCTGGCGGACGGCGCCGGGCTGGCCATGCTGTTGGACGCCGCGCTCCTCGCCGTGGCCTACGCCAGGCACTGGCACCGCGCCCACCGGCACGCTCAGCAGGAAGCAGCTGCCGAGCGGACCCTTCTCCACCTCCAGACCGCCTACACACGAATCGCCGGGCCGGTCCTGGACCACTTCGCCCACCGCACCCCCAGCCTCCAGACCAAGCAACGCCTCGCCCTCCACCTCCAACAGGCGGCCCCCGAGCACGCCGAGCGCATCCTGAACGACCCCGCCTGGGATGCCCTCGCCGCCGTGCTCGCCGACGCCGAGACCACAGGCCACAACGCCGCAACCCTCCTCGACCAGGCCCTGGGCCAGCGCACCCTGAACGACGCCCGCCACCCCGCCCGCACCCTGACCTGGCGCATCCACCGCCTCGGCCAACGCCACGCCCCCAGCCCACAAGCCCAGGCAGCCAGAGCACGCACCACCGCGCAGCACCCCGCCGCTCCAGACCCGCAGCCGTCCCGGACACGGCACCGCTGACCACACCGAGCGGACCGCTGTGCCGCGTCTTCCCCATCGGAGACACGGGAGGCCGGTTCCTTGCTAGCGTCGGACGGCCGCCAAGGAGGTTCCATGCCATCTTCCGCGCCTGCCACCGCACCGGCCGACCTGCGAATCGAGCCGGTCGACGCTGTGCTCGATGACGTCGAGCGGTCTCTCCAGACCCGGCTGGACTGGGACACGCTGGTGCGCAAGCGGCGCTCGCTGGGTGCGCGGACGGACCGGGGCACATGGGTGCGCATCGAGCGGCGCCGGATGGAGAAGATCGGGAGCCAGGGCTGGAACGGCACCGAGTGCGCGGCCGTGCTGGAAGGAGTCGCGCAGCCCCGGTGGCACCGGGCGGTGGTGTGGCGCCAGCCGGACGGTGCCGCGATGTGGCGGGCGGACGAGACCGAACTGCTGCCCGGCGCGCCGATCGGCACCAGCGTCCTGGCCACCGATCCCAGGCTGCCGGATGCGTGGTGGCAGGCGTTGAACGCCTCGCTGGATGCGCTGGCCGCCCACCGCACGAGCCGCGTCGCCACTCCGGACACCGTCACGATCACCCAGCGGGATGTCACCGAGGCGATCGGTCGGTTCCTGCCCGACGGCATCGATACGACGGTGAGCCAGTGGCGGCCCGCGCACGCGGACCTGAACTGGGCGAACATGACCGGCCCGGAGTTCTGCCTGTTCGACTGGGAGGACTGGGGCATGGCACCTCGAGGGCTGGATGCCGCATCGCTGTGGGGCAACTCCCTCGCCGTCCCGGCCCTGGCCGAACGCGTCCGCCACGAGCGGCGCCGCGACCTGGAGAGCCGGGACGGCAAGCTGATGACCCTGTTCGTCTGCGCGAAGATCCTGGCCCCGGACGCCCATCCCGAGGACCCTCGTCTGGAGCCGGCACGCCGGAGGGCGGCGCGGATCGCAGAGGAACTTCAGACCGGCTGACGGCCCGTCCGCTCGCGGAGAAGCCGCCGGTACGTGCGCAGGCTGCCGACATCCGCCTCGTACCGCAGGGCAGTGACCAGCTCCGCCAGGTGGGACGGGTCGTCCGTGCCGACGGCGACCCTCCCCACCTGCGGCAGCCGGTAGGCGGTGCGGAACGCGGCCTGTACGGCGGAGAGACCGTCGTCAGGGTCTTGGACGAAGACCTGCGGGTCGAAGGTCTTCCACAGCGGGTCTCCGGTCCCGCCTCCGAAGGGGCTCATGCCCCACAGCTGATCGAGGCCGAGGCCCCATCGTGCTGCCAGGGCATCCGATGCGTCCAGGACGTCGATCGGAACCAGAAGCCCCGCCCGAATCATGAGCACGTCGGGCCTGGGCATGGTGTCGTCCACGAGGCCGGGCAGTGGGCGGGGGTCCCATGAGGAGACGCCCCAGGCCCCGCACAGCCCGTCCGCCGCGGCTTTCTCCAGGGCGGCGCACGCCGTACCCAGCGCTTCCTGACCAGCGGAGGAGCGTTCGGGCAGGGAGCGTTCCGGATTGTGCAGGAACACCAGGTCGGGGACGCGTCCGAGACCACGGTTGGTCTGTTCCACCGCTGCCCGGAGCCTGCCGGGGTCGAGTGAGTGCTCGGCCCCGCCGGCGGTCGGGAAGAATCCGACCTTGGTGGAGACCGTGAAGCGGGGCAGGAGGTCGCCCCCCACCTCCGCCAGGGCGGTGTGGGCCGAGAAGCCGTGGTAGTTGAAGCTGGTGTCGATCGCCTCGACACCGAGTTCCAGCGCGCTGGTGAGGATCAGGCGCTCATGACGAGATCGGTGTAGCCCGAGGACAACTCGGGGGTCAGGTTCGCGCACAGTTCCTCCTCCACCAGGATCTTCGCCAGGGCCTCCACCTCGGCGCCCACGACCTGGGCGGCCTCGTCCAGCCGCACCGGGTGGCCGCTCAGGAGCAGGCGGAGTCCGGGAAGGGCCTTGGCGGCGAAGGTGAGCTTCTTGCCCGCGGCCACCACGGTGACTGTCTCCTGCTCCTCCTGGATCAGCGGCGGGAACTCGCTGACACACACCACGGCCTCAAGCGGCCCGAAGATCTCCAGGAAGGGGACGTGCCGGCCGGCGGGGGCCTCGCGCTCGCGGAGCCGGAGGAACTCCGCCGGGCCGCGGGCGTCGAGGAGCAGGGAGGTCGCGTCGTTCAGCCGCTGCTCCTGGGCCCGCCGTTCCTCCGGGCTGCCCCAGCGGTCGAGGTCATGGCGGAACACCTCCTCCTGGCGGGACCAGTCGGCGAGCCAGGTCAGCCAGCTCACGGCGGTGCGCTTGGCGAACCCGAAGGTCACGTGGGTGCTGTGGCCGCCGCCCCGGCCCGCCCGGGTGGCGGCGTGCCAGTAGCCGCGGGGAATGTGCATGACGTCGCCGGCCTTCATGGTGCCGGTCCACACGATCTCCTCGCTGGGGGTGTTGTTCCGCTCGGCGTCCCGGAACATGGGCACGGGCCGTGACGTGCCACGCACCTCCCACTGCTTCTCTCCGGCGAGTTGCACGATGAGGACGTCGTGGTCGTCCCAGTGCAGGTCGAAGCCGGAGGCGTCGTTGGTGGTCAGGTACACGTTCGCCTGGACGTGCTCCCGGGACCACCACTGCAGGGCTCGGCACGTCACTTCCATCGTGGGGTCGAAGACGTTCGACTGGTCCAGGACCAGCGTCGCGCCCTCGCGCAGCAGGCTGCCCACGCGGCGCATGCCGGCCATCGGTATCGCCTGGCCCCGGGGTGTGACCTGCCGGTCCAGGTACGCGTCGGGGTGCAGCTCCTCGCCGCCTTTGAAGAAGCGGAACTGGGGGTTGGCCAGGCTCCGGCGCATGACCATGTCGAGCAGGCGCGCGGGCGTGAGCAGTCGGGTGACGAGCTGGGGGTCGCCGATGCTTCCCCGGGTGAAGTCCTTTCCGAGCGGGGCCGGGCCGTCCCACCCCAGTGCCTCTTCGACGGCGCGGACCAGACGGTGCTCCATGGGCTGTTCCCTTCCTTGCGTCAGATGGGAGGTGGAAGGTGGAGGGGCCGCGTGCGCGGCCCCTCCACCGGAGAGCCGGCGGTTACGCCGCGTGGTTCAGGCCGTCGCCACCGGGCCAGGGGCCGTCACCGGAGCTGCCCTGCCCCGGGTCGGAGGCGCTGCTGTCGTGCCGGTCGTGGACGCTCGCGAGGACTTCCACGGCGACCAGAAGACCCTCCTCCACGGAGGGGGTGGTGTCTCCCACTTGGTGCTCCTTCCTCTACCGGTTCTCCCGCCGGGTTCGGCGGGAAGCTGTGGTGTGCGGAGGCGCTGGTGTTGCCGGGGCCGCCCCGTGGCCGTAGGGGAGTCGTCCACGGGGACGGGGTAGGAGGGGGGCGGCTCGCCGGCCCGGGCGGTGTTCAGCCGCGACGCGGGAAGCCGCCTCGTACTCGGTGCCTTCCTCCACGCCGCCTGCCGGGCGACTCGGCTCCGGCGGGAGCGCCAGGGTGCGCGGAGCGCGTCGGTGCGTCGTTGAGGAGGACGGCTTGCCAGACCTGCTCCTGTAGCTTCCGAATGCAGGGGCCGCAGGCGTACATCGGTGCCTGGACACCGGCCACGTTCACGGGACCGATCCACAGGACGCGGGTCCACCGCCGGCCGCAGTAGAGCCAGCAGGAGCCGTCGACCCACCGGTTTCCGTCGTCGGTGGCCGCCGGGGCGGGAAGCCCGCCCCGGGCGAAGTCGGGGATGCCCGGTGCCGCCCTGTGTGGCCCGGCCGGTTCCGGAAGCACGGTGCTCCCCCCGGGGGTCAGGTGCCCTGGGTGGGCACGGGGCGGGACTCGTCTTTCTCGGAGTCGGCGAAGAGGAGGGTGGGCTCGGAGAGGATGTCGCGGCCCGCCTCGCTCTTGTAGATCTCGTCGACGCTGCCGAACCGGGCCTCGGAGTAGTCGAGTTCGAGGAGGGCGGCGGCCTGGCGGACCGATGCCTCGTCCGGGCCCTCGATCTCGACGAAGGTGGGGAGGTCCGGCCAGGTGTCGAAGTCGAAGACGACCTCGCCCAGGCGCCACTCCTCCCGGTAGTTCTCCTGGTAGCGGACCTCGCGCAGCCCGATGCGGCGAAGGATCTCGGCCATGGCGTGCAGGTCGGCCACCTCGGTCTCGACCTCGGTGGTGCCGTCGATGGTGGTGGCGTCGGTGACCTGCTTGAGCGTGAGCGTGGACCGGATGCCCTCGTTCCGCAGGCGGATCCAGGCGCCGACGTCGAGGGCGTCGTTCTCGAAGATCTTGCGGGTGAGGAGGGTGCGCGGGAGCACCTGGACGGCACCGAGCCGGGTCAGCCTGGTCTGCAGGTCGGTGACGTCGACGGCGAGGAACTTCGCTTCGTACTCGTGCTTCATGAGTCCTTCTTCCCGTAACGGTGGGAGGGGCCGGGCGTACGGGCCGCGAGGATCAGACCCATGCGATGGGTGTGGTCCTGGAGCCGGCCGACGTGGGCCCGTTCGGTGAACTCGTTCGTGCGCAGCGTGAGCAGCACGTTCCAGTCGCCGATGAAGTGGCGCCGGAGCCTTTCCGGGGACGTGTAGTGCTCGACCAGGTGGTGGCGGTGCTCGACGGGCATCATGAACTCCGCGCCGAAGAGGCCGCCCGGACCGACCAGGCGCTGCATGTGGTGGACGAACTCGGCGAGCGGGCGGTGGTGGTTGGCACTGTAATGCCAGGAACAGCTCGTCCAGACCGCGTCGCAGGGCGTGCCCGGCGGTTCGTTCTGGAGGAAGTCGCCCTCGACGACCTGCACGCGGTCGTGGAGCTCTTCAAGTTCGAGCCGGTCGGTCAGGCCCATCGCGTGGGTGTGCTCCTCACCCGGAAGGCGGACCTCGCCGCCGTGCAGGGCCAGCGGGTCGCGTTCGATGGCGATGACGCGGTAACCGGCGGCTGCCAGCGGCAGGACGAACTTGCCGTCGCTCGCGCCGACGACCGCGACGGTGGCGTCAGCGGTGGTGTGCTCCGTCAGCGCGGCGAGGAACTGGGGGAAGAAGGTGAGGGTGTGCTCCCACAGGCTCTGTGTCCGCACGGTGGTGGGCTCCTTGCGTGTCGATGGTGAGGATCGCCCGGAGGACTTCGTCGGGGTCGAGGCCGGTGGTGTCCACACGGTGCATCGGGAACCGGGCGTAGGCGGCGGTGAGCCGGTCGACGGTGGCCTCGGCGAGAGCGTCCCAGTGGGTCACCGGCTTGTCCCGCCCGGCCAGGCGCCGCCGGCGCTCGTCCTCGTCGCAGACCAGGTGGTAGGTGACGGGCTGCGGCAGGTCGGGCGGCAGCGTGATCCCGAGGCGGGTGCCGAAAGCGTGGTGGGTGGCCAGGCAGCGGGCGAAGTAGCTCTCCACGACGACCGGGATGCCGAGGGCGAGATGGCGCCGTATCTCGTCGGCCGCGGTGAACAGTGCGGAGAGGTAGAAGCACATCCGTGCCTCGACGTTCCCCCGCGTGTCCACGTCGCGCCGCAGGCGCTGGTAGGCGGGCGGTACGGTCGGGACCAGCACCGCGCCACGGGCCGCCGCCAGCATCGGCGCGATGGTCGACTTGCCGGTGCCGCGGAGTCCTTCGAGGCTCTCGAACAGCGGGCGCTCAGACACGGCCGTACACCACGTCCGGCACCGCGAGGGCCAGTTCGTCGGTGGCGGTGGGCCGGTGGACGATGCGGTTGGCGCGCTTGTCGTACCAGAAGGCGTGCGCGTCCCTGCCGACGGCCTTGCAGGACATGGTGAGCGCACCGCGCGGGTCGGCCTCGATCCGCTCGATCTCGGTCGGGCCGCCGGCGGGTGCGCAGACCTCCGGGGCGCCGTGCTCGGACAGGTCCTCGTCGACGACCACCTCGATGGCCGGCTTGGCCTCCCGGAGCCGCTCGCGCAGGCGGGCGTACGCGGCGGGGTCGGTGACCAGGAGCTCCGGGTGGGCGGCGGCGTTGCCGACCGGACGCAGACAGTGCAGCTTCAACTGCCGTACCCCGAAGTGTTCCAGGACGCGGGCCAGCGGCAGTACCTCGTCGATGTTGCGGGAGGTGACCGTCATGGTCGCGCCCGTGGGGACGCCGAGTTCCCGGGCGAGGTCGAGCGCGTTCAGCGCGCTCTGGTAGCTCCCGGACTTGCGGATGTGGTCGTTGGTCGAGCCGACACCCTCCAACGAGACCCGCAGCAGGTCCAGGTGCGGGGCGATCTCGGCCAGCCGGCGCTCGATCCGGTAGCCGTTGGTACAGATCTCGACCCGCAGGCCCAGCTCCTGCCGGGCGTGCCGGACCACCCGGGCGAGGTCCTTGTAGACGAACGGCTCGCCGCCGAGGAGGGTGACGGCCTCGGTGCCGTACCGGTTCCGCATGAGCGTGAGGAGGTTGGCGGCCTGCTCGGCGGTGAAGGCGTCGGCGTGCTGGAGCCGGGTGCCGTGGAAGCAGTGCAGGCACTCGAAGTTGCAGCGGTACAGCAGCTGCAGGTACAACATCCGGATCCTGCGGATACCGGTGACTTCCGCGATCACGTGGGCCTCCTCCGGCCAGTCGCCTGGTTGGAGACCCGATGGTGGCGGAGCGTACGGGGACCGCGTCACCGCGTATCCGGACGCTCCGAGGACGTCCCGGGACGTTTTCAGTGCGCCGCGAAGGACTCCAGGATCCTCAGGAGGTTCGCGGTGTCCGACAGGTCGGGCAGTACGGCGGGCGCGCCGGCGGCGGCCAGCTCCTCGGCGCTGTGGATGCCCGAGGCGACCGCGACGATCCCGGAGCCCGTGGTGAGTGCGGACTCCACGTCCCGTGGCGTGTCACCCACCAGCACCACGGGCACGTCGGAACGCACACCGCGAAGAAGGCGGGCGCGCTCCCGGGCGACGGCCACGAGGTCGGGGCGCTGGAGCGCGTCGGCACCGTAGGCTCCGACCGACAGGTCGAGCAGAGGGTCGAGGTCGAAGGCCGACAGCTTCACCCGGGCGTTGGCCGCGATGTTCCCGGTCAGGATCGATGACACCCAACCGTCCTGTACCGAGACGGCCTTGAGCGCGTCCCGTACGCCCGGCAGAGCCGTCCCACGCCTGCGCAGCTCCTCAAGCCGCTCCTGGCCGGCGAGGGCGAGGGCGGCCTCGGCGGCGGTCCAGTCCGGCTCGGGCAGACCCTCGCGCAGGAACATCTCCCGCATGATCAGGCGGTCCGTGCGGCCCTCGGTCCGTGCCGGTCCGGTCGGCGGGCGGCCTGCCAGTGCCGAGAACGCGGCCGCGTAGATCTCCTTGCTCACCCCTGCGTTGTCGATGAGCGTGTGGTCGATGTCCCACAGGACGATGAGCTGCATTCCGCCAGGGTAAGCACCCGGGTGTGGCACCGGCCTCGCAGGAACGTCCCATAACGTCCTTGCCCGATCGCGCCCGCCTCGGCTTCCATGGGCTCTGTGAACGAGCGACTTCACTCCGTACTCGCCCAGCGCGGCGTCCTGCCCGAGTCGCTTGCCGAAGCCTGCGGGGTGGACCCCAAGACCGTCAGCCGCTGGCTGGGCGGGCGCGTACCCCATCCGCGGCACCGCTTCCGTGTCGCGCAGCACCTGCGGGTGGAGGAGACGTTTCTCTGGCCAGCCCCGCAACCCCGGACCGGCCGCCCCGCCGCAGGATCAGGCGCCGAACTCGTCGGCACCTACGCCAACCGCGCCAGCGTTCCCCGCGAGATGTGGCTCTCACTGCTGCGGGAGGCCCGGAGGGAGATCGGCGTACTCGTCTTCTCCGGCACCTTCTTCGCCCAGTCCAACCCGCACGTCGCCAAGATGCTCGCCGAGCGCGCGGCCGACGGCGTTCGGGTCCGCCTGTGCTTCGGCGACCCGGCGGGCCGGGCGGTCGCCGTCCGGGGCCGGGAGGAAGGCATCGGCGACACCCTCGCCGCCAAGATCCGCGCCTCCCTGACCTACTACCGCTCCCTGCTCTCCGAGGAGGGATGCGAGGTGCGGCTGCACGACACCACGCTCTACACGTCGATGTTCCGCTACGACGACCACCTGCTGGTCAACCCGCACATCTGGGGTCAGCCGGCCAGCGCCAACCCTCTGCTCCACCTCCGAAGAGTCGACGCCTCCGGGTGGTTCGACAACTACGCTCAGAGCTTCGACGCCGTCTGGGCCGGTGCCCGGCCCTGGACGCCCGACCAGGAGGGGATGGCCGCCCATGGGCAGGACTGAGTACTACCACGACCCCGACGCCCCCAAGGCGAACACCCTCATCCCCGCCAGCAACCTGCTCGTCGTCGATGAGGACGGCGCCATCCTGCTCCAGCGCCGCCGCGACACCGGCCAGTGGGCCCTGCCCGGCGGCGCCCAGGACATCGGCGAGACGGCCGCGCAGTGCGCGGTGCGCGAGTGCCTGGAGGAGACCGGCATCGTCGCCGAGATCACCGGCTTCCTCGGCGTCTACACCAACCCCCACCACATCGTCGCCTACACCGACGGCGAGATCCGCCAGCAGTACGAGACCACCTACATCGGCCGCCCCGTCGGCGGCGAACCCACGATCAACGACGAGGCCGACGGCGTCCGCTTCGTTCCCCCGGCCGACCTCGACCGGTACGACATCCACCCCAGCATGCGCCGGCAGATCGGCGACTACCTCGCCGGCACCTACCCTCACCTGGACTGAGCTGCCAGCGCATCCTCCACCCGCTCCACCGCGGCGAAGATCTCCGGCGCCGCCCGACGGATGAACCGCCCCACCACACTGTCGTCCCCGTAGCGGCCCCGGATCTCGGCCACCCGCTCCTCGGCGGTGGTCCGCTCCCCGTCGGGCGTCGTCGTCATGTCGCAGTAGACCAGCGCGTCCACCAGCAACTGGTCCTCCAGCAACGGGAACTCCGCCTCCAGCACCTCCCGCAGCCCGCGCTCCTCGGCCTCCAGCAGCGCGAACGAGTGGTTCGCCACCAACCGCACCAGCCGCTCGTCCGCACCATGCTCATCACGCAGGAACCGAGCCCCGTCCAACGGATGGAACCCCGTCACGGCCAGCCGCGGCGCGTACCCCACGTCATGCAGCGTGGCGGCGACCACCAGGAGCTCGGCGTCCTTCTCCAAGAGCCGCGCAAGCTCGGCCGCGCGGGTCCTCACCCCCTGGGAGTGCGCCCACCGCCGCGGAAGCACGGCAGCGAGTTCCGCCTCTCCTACCCTCATGGCCCAGTCCGCCGTCGAAGCTTCCATGGCGCTTTCATGCCCGAGTAACACTGCCCTCAGTCCGACAGACCGCCTTCGTTGCGGCTCGCTCGGTCGGATACCCCGGCCACAGCTCGGCGATCATGCGCACCGCGCGACAGCGGAGCTCAGCGGGATACCTGGAGGGACATGTCGTGACGCACCCCTCTCACGGAACCAAGTCTCCACCGATCCTGAGGCGATTCACTCACCGGTCGGCCGGTCACCGCAGACTGGGACCCAGATCTCGCCCCCGCCACGGCCGTACTCGGCATGGCCTTCTACGAGGAGGCCACCCTCGACCTGCTCGTGGCAGACCTGGCCTGAGCTGTGCTGACCGGGCTCGTCTCCTACCCCCCACGGCGTAGGAGACGAGCCCGGTACCAGGAATTCCTGACGAAGAGTCACCCCAACGGGCTAATATCACGCCCATAGAAAATTACCTCATCATCCTCTTTCCCCTCTTCCGTCACACAGCTCCCAGGACGACCGAACCATGAAGATCAAGCGCGTACGCATCGAGAACTTCCGCTGTCTACGCAAGGTGGATGTCGACCTGGAGGACATCACGTCCTTCCTGGGCCCCACTGGGGCCGGCAAGTCAACTGTGCTGCGCGCTCTCGACTGGTTCTTCAACGGTGAGAAGGTTGTCGGCCTCAGTGAAGAAGACCTCCACTCAGCAGGCGACAGTCGCCGTATCACCGTGGAAGTGGAGTTCGACGACCTTACGGAGCGCGACCGGGAAGCTCTGGGCCGCTACGCGCCTCCCGGCGCCGACAGTGTGATCATCTGGCGTACTTGGGAGGACGGCGAGGACAAGATCACAGGTAAGGGCCTCGCCTACCCGCCCTTCGAGACGATTCGCCAAGAGACAACGGCGATGGACAAACGCCGAGCTTACGCCAAGCTCCGTGAGGAGCAACCTGGTCTCGGCCTGCCATCAGCCGGCTCCGCAGCAGCGGTCGACGAGGCAATGCGCTTCTGGGAGCTCGACAACCGGGAGCGGCTCACCCAAACGGAGATCGCGGGAACGCACTTTTTCGGCTTCGCAGGTCAAAGCAGACTGGCTGAGCTGATCGACTTCGTCTTCGTCTCCGCTGACCTGCGCGCTTACGAGGAGGCCGACGACAACAAATCCACGGTTCTCGGCCGGATCCTCGACCATGCTGTGGACCGCACCGAGGTATCGGAACAGATTAGGGCAGTCGAGGAGGGCGTGTCCCGGGAACGAAAGGAGATCCACTCCAAGGTCTACGGGGATGTTCTGGATGGCATCTCAGATGCACTATCACGAGAGGTGGCCCAGCTCACCGCAGGACGAGCCGTGCGGATCTCCCCCATGGTGCAGGTGCCGAAGCCTGTGAAGACGTTGTTCCGGGTACGCGTCCAAGATGGTGCCGCCGAGACATCGGTGCATCGGCAGGGACACGGCTTCCAACGAGCGCTGATCATCGGTGCCCTGAAGCATCTCGCTGAACGCAAGCAGCCGCAGGGCGAGGTGAAAACGCTGTGTTTGGCCATCGAGGAACCCGAGCTGTTCCAGCACCCGGCCCAGGCGAGGACATTCGCAGACGTCCTGCGCGAACTGGTGGTGTCGTCCAACAGTCGCACTCAGGTTATGTATGCCACGCACAGTCCTGTCTTCATCGACCACCGGAGCTATCACAAGGTGCGCCGCCTCACCCGCGATCTCGTCGAAGGTCATCCCACCACAATGGTGAGCCGGGTAACCGAGGAGGAGCTGTGCAGTGTGCTGGAGCCTTATGGGGTCAGGATCGAGTCCGTGAAGAGACAGGCAGGGGTCAGGTGCGTGGATACCCTGGCAGAAGGCTTCTTCGCGGATGCCGCCGTACTGATGGAGGGGGAGACCGATGCCGCCGTCATCCTGGGGTGTGCCGAGCGGCAGAGCCTGAGTCTCGGTGCTCAGGGGATCACTTTCGTCAGCACCGGCAGTAAGAGCAAGCTGATGCTCTGCCACGCGATCCTGCGCGCATTGAATGTGCACTGCTACACGGTCTTCGACGGTGACGCCGGGCTGGAGGAGAGAAAACGCCAGGGGCTACGTTCTTCTCTATCGGGAGCGCTGCTGGAAGCAGAGGAGCGGAAGATAGACGAAGCCCTGCGGAGGAACGCGAAAGACAACGCCAACCTGCTCGGCTACCTCGGCGGTCCGCACACAGCTCGGCCCACCGCTGAGTCCACGCCGCAGTACACGGTCTTCGAGGACAGCCTGGAGACGTATCTCGCCTCCCACTGGCCTGCCTGGGAGATGCGGAGGAGAGAACTGGTCAATGACGGGGAGGGCTTTGACGGCAAGAACGCGGCGACGTACCGCGAGGCCGCACGTACTGCCAGCACGGAACCGCCGGGTCTGATCCAGGCCCTGTTGGAGAACGTGCGGGCGCTCGTCAGGCACGGGTCAGCGTCTACGGTGGTCCCCTGAGCGATCAGTCCGAAGCAACACGGTAAGGCTACAACGCTCTTGCTGACGGTTTCAGAATGAGGTTCGGAGACGTCGCAGGCAGATGATGCTGCAGGCGAGTTGGAGCAGTCCGAGGTGGAGATCGGCTCGTATCTCGTAGCGAGTCCGCAGGCGTTTGAACTGGTGAAGCCAGGCAAAGGTCCGCTCAACGACCCACCTGGTCTTGCCCAGGCCGGATCCGTGGGCGATGCCCTTACGGGCGATCTTCGGCGTGATGCCCCGAGCGCGGAGGAGGCGGCGGTACTTGTCGTAGTCGTAGCCGCGGTCGGCGAACAGCCGTCGTGGGCGGTGACGTGGCCGGCCCACCAGGCCGCGGATGCGGGGAATCGCGTCCAACAGGGGCATGAGCTGGGTGACGTCATGACGGTTTCCACTGGTCAACGACACCGCGAGGGGTGTTCCGTGCCGGTCGGTGATCAGGTGGTGCTTGCTGCCTTGGCGGCCGCGGTCGACCGGCGAGGGTCCGGTGTGAGCCCCCCTTTCAGGGCCCGGACGTGCGAGCCGTCGACCGCGACGTCCTCCATGTCCAGCAGACCCGTCGCGCGGAGTTCCGCGAGGAGGATCTCGTGCAGGCGGGGCCAGACGCCGGCCTCGGTCCATTCCCGCAGACGGCGCCAGGCCGTCACCCCGGAGCAGCCCACTGCTGCGCTTGGCACGTCGCGCCATGCCACGCCCGTGCGCAGGACGTAAACGATGCCCGCCAGTGCGGCCCGGTCCGGCACCGGGAGCCGTCCAGGGTGGCGGTGCCGCCTTGGGCGCACCGGCAGTAGCGGGGCTATCCGGTCCCAGAGAGCATCGGGGACGAGGTTCACGTTCACGAGGCTGCAGCTTGCCAGAGAACCCGGTTGAGCACGCCGAGCCGGATCGACATACTCCCCGGATGACCGGCACCGGGGACAAGGCCACTGAGCAGGGTTGGGATGAACCCTGGTACCGCGTTCGCACAGATCGGTTCGAGGCGTCATTCCTGCCCGGCGCCGGCGAGGACCTGGATGCCGTCTGCAACGTCGACGTAGAGGTGCGGCTGGCAGCGGACGGCTCCCGCTGGAGCGCGACCGTGTTCACGCTCGCCGAGGTTGAGCGCCTGATGAAGAGGTGGTCCCAGACAGGCGAGGAGTTGGGCGGCCGCTACTTCTGGTGTTCTGACGGGCTGATAGTTCGGGATCCTGGCATCGACAACATGACCCAGGTACTCGCCGGCCTGCTCGACGCCGGTGACTTCACGCAGGTTCTTCAGCGACTCGACGACGAATAGCCAGCGCCCTCATTCTGAAACGATCAGTTGAAGGCTCTTTCAGTCTTCCTTGATGGGAGCCATCTGGGAGCCAACCTGCTCCCCCGACCCCCGCGACACCACGTGAACCCATTCGAGCCCACGCTCCTGAACTGCACGACCACCATTCGCACTGGCGAGATCAACAACCGAACCTCGTTCGGGACGAAGAGGTCGTGGGTTCAAATCCCGCCACCCCGACAGCCGAAACACCAGGTCAGGGGCCTGATCCGCTGAGCGGATCGGGCCCCTGACGGGTTTCCGGGGACCCACGCCTGGAGCCGGCACGCCGGACGGCGGCGCGGATCGCGGAGGAGCTTCGGACCGGCTGACGGCCCGCCCGCCCGGCCGCTCAAGGAGAAGCCTGAACCGTCCCGGTCCTCACGCTCGCGCCCGATAGCGGTAACGGGCCTGGACCACGATCAGTTCATCGCCTCCGGCCCGGTGGACGAGCCGGTTGACACGTCTGGTCATACGGCGGTCCGTCTCGGACCAGTGGACGTAGTCGGCCCGTCCGTGCTCGGTGAACACGACCTTCACTCGGCGTCGTCGACCTCGATCAGCTCACGAGGCGAGACCCGGCCTTCTTCGGCCTCCGCGATCGACTCGGCCAGACGGCGGGCGTTCGCGGGTGAGCGCAGGAGGTAGATCGTCTCCTGCCAGGAGGCGAAGCCCTCCTCCGGCGCGATGCCGGGGTTCCACGCCGGGAGCCTTCCGGGGCCGGGATGAGGGGGTCGTCGGTCAGTCCGCCTCCGCTCCGCCGGGCGGGGCGGAGGTGGCCGCGTCGCTCAGCGCCTCCAGCAGACCGCGCAGGGCGGGCTGTTCGAGGGCGGTCTCCCGTACGGCCGCCGAGATCACCCTGACCGGTTCGGGGTTGCGGACCGGGCGTACGACGACGCCGGGATGCCGGACCCGCAGCCCCAGGCCCGGCATCAGGCCGATGCCGAGACCGGCCGCGACGAAGCCCTGGGCCGTGGCGTAGTCCTCGCTTCCGACGACGAAACCGGGGCTGAAACCGGCCGCCGCACAGGCGTCCGTAACCGGTTCCAGGCAGGGCCCGGGCGGTTCGCTGCCGACCCACTGCTCGCCGGCGAGTTCGTGCAGGTCGACGGTCTTCCTCTCCGCGAGCGGGTGGCCGGCGGGCAGTACGGCGGCGTACGGATCGTCGAGGAGGTGGACGAGCCGGATTCCGCCGTCGACTCGGCCGCGTGCCCCGACAACCACGGCCAGGTCGGCCCGCCCCCTCTCGACCTCCTGGAACGGGTCCTGGGGATCTGTGAGTTCCAGATCGACGCGGATACCGGGGTGCTCCGCGCGCAGCCGGGCCAGGGCGGGGGCCACCAATGTGGAGCCCGCGGTGGCGAAGTAACGGACCGACAGGCTGCCGGTGCGTCCGGCGCGGAGGTCGGCGAGGGCGGTCTCCGCCCGGGCGACCGCCGAGGCGATCAGGGCCGCGTGCTCGGTGAGCAGCAGACCGGCGGCGGTGGGCCGCACCCCGCGGCCGACGCGTTCGAGCAGTGCCGTACCCGCCTGCTTCTCCAGCGCCGCCACCTGCTGGCTGACGGCGGACGGCGTGTAGCCGAGGTGGGCCGCGGCGGCGGTGACCGTGCCGCTGGTGACCACCGCGCGCAGAACCTGCAGTCTCCTCACATCCAGCATGCAGAAGAGCTTAACGTTCGGTGCAGAAACGTTTGATTGTTCTGAACGCTCTTCTCGGGCATCGTCGGAGCGAGTGGGGCGGGCGAACCGCCGGCCCGACGACGGAGCCGGCCGGCGGGCCGAACGGGGGGTGCCATGGGAAGCGGTGTGCGGGCGCTGCGGGGCGGAACGAGGGTGGCCGTGCTCGCCCTGCTGTGGGGCTCGACCTTCCTCTGGACCGATCTGGCGCTGCGCGGCCTCTCCCCGCTCCAGGTCGCCTTCGTCCGCTGCGTCCTCGGCGCGCTCGTCCTCACCGCCGCCTGCTGCGCGACGGGCCACCGCATGCCCCGGGGCATCACCGTCTGGCGCCACATCACCATCGCGGCCTTCTTCTGCAACGCGCTTCCGTTCGCGCTGTTCGGCCTGGGCCAGCAGACCGTCGACTCCGGCCTGGCCGGAGTCCTGAACGCCACGACACCGCTCTGGTCGTTCGTCCTCGGCCTCGCCCTCGGCTCGGAACGCGGGTTCCACCCGGTCCGTCTGGCGGGTCTGCTGCTCGGCTTCGCCGGCACGGTCGTCATCCTCGCCCCGTGGCAGGCGGCCGGGGACACCGGCTGGGGCACCCTCGCGATCCTGGGCGCCGCGGCCGGTTACGCCGTCGCGTTCACCTACATGGGCCGCACCCTGGCCGGCAGGGGCACGCCCACCATCTCGCTCTCCGCCGCCCAGCTCGTCGCCGCGAGCGGACTGACCGCCGTCGTGATGCCGTTCGGCGGCCTGGGGCCTGTCGACCCCGGCCCGGTGGTCCTGGTCGCGGCCGTCGTCCTCGGCGTCCTGTGCACCGCGGTCACCTTCCACCTCACCTACCGGATCATCAACGACGAGGGCGCCACCAACGCCGCGGTGGTCGGCTACCTCCTGCCCGTGGTCTCCGTTCTCCTCGGCGCGGTCCTGCTGGGCGAGGAACCGAGCCTCCGGGTGGTGCTGGGCATGGCCGTGGTCCTGGTGGGCGTCGGGATGACACGGCGGAACGGGACGCCGGCCCCGACCGCGCCCCTGGTGGGAAGAAGGCGTTCTCCGGCTCGCTCCGAGCGTGGTCGGCGCATCGCGGGCTGACCGGAAGGACGGTCCGCGCCGGGGGCAGGGCTCGTCACAGCCGCCGTTTGGCCCGTTCCAGGGCGCCGGCGTAGCCGGCCAGCTGCTTTCGGTACTTGCCGGCCACGGGTTGCTCGACCGTGCGCTGGGCGGCGGAGACCGCCTCCCACAGCTCGCTCTCCCGCTGGCAGCGGGCGTCGTCCCGCGCCACGGCGAGCTCGTACTCGGCCGCCGACCGCAGTGCCCGGCCGTCGTCCTCCCCGGCCCGGGCCTTCGCGGCGTCCGTCCGCTTCCCGACCAGTTCCGCGGCGGCGGAACCGTCGGAGACGGCGTGCCCGGCGTCGGCCATGCACGAGGCCCACCGCTTCCTGGCGCGCTTGACCCCGTCGGTCCGTTCGACGTCCTCGACGACCCGGTTCGCGAGGAACTGGTACGTGTACATCAGCCGGTCCCAGTCCTCGCCGTACAGCTTCTCGCCGGCCCGGAACTGGCATCCGTCGGTGTTCACCGTGAAGGACTCGCCCGTGGGGAGGCGGACCGTCTTGCGGTGCTCCTCGGTGCCGGTCAGCGCCTTCTCGAACGTCTCCTCGTCCTCGCCGACGTCCCGGGCGGGCTCCGTCCCGGAGGAGGGCTCGCCCCGGAGTACCGGTCCGGTGATGCCGTACCCCTCCTTGGCCGCGAAGTCCTCGGTGAGCAGCCCGTACGGGTTCCAGGCGGGCGTCTCGTCGGCGGCGGCGGGCGGTGACGGGAGGTGCAGCGGCTCGACGTCGACGCCCCTGTCGGCCAGGCATTCGTCCACCAGTCGGCGTTCCACGCGGTCCAGCCGGCTCTGCTCGCCGTTCGTCAGGGCCGGTACGCGATCCCCGAAGGGGATCACGGCGTCCGTCTGCGAGGCGGTCGCGGGTGCGAGGGGGTCACCGTCGCCGCAGGCCGTGGCCGTGGCGCCCGTCAGGACGAGCAGAAGCACGGCTCCGCCGGTCCGGGTCCTCATACAGGTCTCCTCGGGGGTACTCGGTGCGGCGGTGCCCGGCCCGGCCGCCCCCGTTGCGCGTCCGGGCCGGGCACCGTCAGGTCGGCGGGTGCGACCGGGTCAGCACCAGCGGTTCGAGCCCGCGCCGTTCCTGAGAACGCTGTTCGAGGTGTCGTGCAGCTGGTAGCCGATCTTGAAGACCACGGAGGAGCCCGTGTAGTTGGTCCCCGCCCAGACGCGCACGCTGCAGCTCGCTCCGTTGTTGTACATGGAACGGGAGTTGGCGAACTTGTAGTACTGGCGCAGGTTGGAGTTGTCGTAGGCCACCTTTCCGGGGAGGCCCGAGAAGTTCGTGGTGGCCCACGAGCACAGGTACGTCTTGGGGCAGTCCGACTTCGCCGCCTGCGCGGTGCCGGCCGTGGCCAGCATCCCGCCCCCCGCGAGGGCGACGGTGGAAGCGACTGCGGCAATTCGGGTGCTGAACCGCATGCGTGATTCCTCTCCTGTGATCTGGGAATTGCCCCGGACCGGTCGGCCGGCGGCACGGAACGAAGCTATGGGCCCCGCCCCCGGCCCTGGAAGCGTCTTCCGGTGTCCCGGGCGGGAACGGGACGTCCCGGGACACGTCACGCCCGTGGCCTCGGCACCCGTTGGAGCGGCGGCCGGACCTGGGAAAGAATGGGGGTCCCCGTCTCGCCCCACCTTCAGACAAGGGGAATTCCCATTCCATGACAGACATTCATGAAAAGGACGAGCCACACCACGAGGAACACGGCTCCCTGGCGGAGCGGTTGCGCTTCCTGCGTACGCACAGCGGTCTGACCATCAGCGCTCTGGCCGAGCGGACCTCCTACAGCCGGTCCTCCTGGGAGAGGTACCTCAACGGCAAGTCCCTGCCGCCGAGGACGGCGATCACCGAGTTCGCGGCGGTAGTCGGAGTCGCTCCGCACCCCCTCCTGCGGCTGAGGACCCGGGAGGGGCACCGGGGACCGGCGGCACACGGAAGACCCGGGGACACCCCGCCCCGCGGCAGCCCGGCGCCCGGAGGGGAGCCGGCCGGGGAGAGACCCGCCCCGGGAGGCGCCGGAGCCGGCTCCTCCCGGAATTCGGAGGAATCACATCCCACGGTGCGGGACGAGGCGACCGCACCGGGCCTCGGGCATCAGACGAGAACGAATCTTTTCTCCGCGGTTCTCGCTTTCGCGGCACTGGTCACCGGAATAATGATCGGAGGCTGGTTCTTCGGCGGGAACGAAACGGAAAGCCGGGACCGGCAGGCCCTGGGGGGCGAACCCGGGTGTACGGAATACGAATGCCGGGACAAGGATTCTCAGCGGCTGGGTTGCCATATAGGCGCGTGGACCGCGGCGGCCACCTGGTCCGGCCGCACCTACATCGAACTGCGCTACAGCCCGCGGTGCCGGGCCGCCTGGGCCCGGATCACGGACGCGGAGGTCGGTGACACCGCCAGGGTGGAGGGGCCCAAGGGTGTGCACAACCAGCGCTCGGTGAGCTACGAGAACGACACCTACTCACCCATGGTCGAGGCGGCCTACCCGGCTGCCGCACGCGCCTGCGGGGTGGTGGGGGGCAAGGAGGTCTGCACTCCGCAGGGCGGTTCCTCGCCTCTGCCTCCCGCGCTCACCGACGAACGCGAGCCGGCCCGCAGGGCCGCGCCGACGGGGAGCGGAGCGGAGGCCGGAACGGAGGCGGGCAGGGGGAGCGGCACGGAGAGCGGGACGGAGAGCGGGACGGAGGCGGAGACGAGCTGACAGCCGTCGTCGGACGGGCGGTCCGCCGGGAGGAGTCGCGGCCTCCGCGACACGCCGGACCGCCCCTGTGTCCAGGGCCCGCCGGACGGCGGGTGTTCGGGGGAGCAACGATCTCTCACAGCTGTGGGTGGCTTGAAATAGCCGTTCTGGCAAGGAATCTGACGCTGCATATGTGATGTGCATGTGCTTTGGCAAGGCTGTTCCAGTCGGCGGATGATCAATACCCTGAGCCTGTCTGCCCGTCACGTCTTCGATGGAGCTCGCCTTGGCCAGCACACAGCAGTTCCCCGACATACTCTCGCCCGAGTTCGCCGCCGACCCCTACAGCGCCTACCGCGTGATGCGCGACAGCGCGCCGCTGATCTGGCACGAAGCCACCCGCAGCTACATCGTCTCCCGCTACGAGGACGTGGAGCGGGCGTTCAAGGACGGAACGTCGTTCACCACCGACAACTACGAGTGGCAGATCGAGCCGGTGCACGGGAAGACGATCCTCCAGCTCAGCGGCCGCGAGCACGCGGTACGCCGGGCCCTGGTGGCCCCCGCCTTCCGCGGCAGCGACCTGCGGGACAAGTTCCTTCCGGTCATCGAGCGCAACTCGCGCGAGCTCATAGACGCCTTCCGCCACACCGGCAGGGTGGATCTGGTGGACGCCTACGCCACCCGCTTCCCCGTCAACGTCATCGCCGACATGCTGGGCCTGGACAAGGCCGACCACCCCAGGTTCCACCGCTGGTACACCTCGGTTATCGCCTTCCTGGGCAACCTCTCCGGAGACCCGGAGGTGACCGCGGAAGGCGAGCGCACCCGGGTGGAGTTCGCCGAGTACATGATCCCCATCATCCGGGAGCGCCGGGAGAACCTGGGCGACGACCTGCTGTCCACGCTGTGCGCCGCCGAGGTGGACGGCGTGCGGATGAGCGACGAGGACATCAAGGCGTTCTGCAGTCTGCTGCTGGCCGCCGGCGGGGAGACCACCGACAAGGCGATCGCCGCCATCTTCGCCAATCTGCTGGCCCACCCCGAGCAGCTCGCCGCCGTACGGGAGGACCGCTCCCTGATCGACCGGGCGTTCGCCGAGACCCTGCGCTACACCCCGCCCGTCCACATGATCATGCGGCAGACCGCGCAGGACGTGGAGGTCAGCGGGGGCACCATTCCGGCCGGGGCGACCGTCACCTGCCTGATCGGCGCCGCCAACCGCGACCCGGGCCACTACAAGGAGCCCGACTCCTTCGACATCTTCCGCGACGACCTGACGTCCACCACCGCGTTCTCCGCCGCCGCCGACCACCTGGCCTTCGCGCTGGGCCGGCACTTCTGCGTCGGGGCGCTGCTGGCCAAGGCCGAGGTCGAGATCGGCGTCAACCAGCTGCTGGACGCCATGCCCGACATGCGGCTGGCCGACGGCGCCGAGGTCGCCGAGCAGGGCGTGTTCACCCGCGGCCCCAAGGAGGTGCCGGTGGTGTTCACCCCCGCCGCCTGACCGGCCGGGACGGGAACGGGTACGGATACGGCCGTGCCGCCCGCCGGAACTCTCCGTTCCGGCGGGCGGCACGGCCGGCCCGTACGGGGCCGGCGGCGGGGGCTACACCACGGGCGTGAAGGCGACCGGCAGCGAGGTCAGACCCCGCATCCAGATGGACGGCCGCCAGGTCAGCTCCTCCGGTTCCACCGCCAGGACGATGTCCGGCAGCCGCTCCAGCAGCGTCTCCACCGCGGTGCGGGCGATGACGTCGGCCAGCTGGGGAGCGGGGTAGGGGCAGCGGTGCTCGCCGTTGCTGAAGCTCAGGTGGGCGGAGTTGACCTGCGCCCCGATGTGCCCCTCGGGCCAGATCTGCGGGTCGGTGTTGGCCGCGGCCAGCCCCAGCACCAGGCAGTCGCCGGCCCTGATCTGCCGCCCGCCGAGCTGGATGTCGCGGACCGCCCAGCGGCCGACGAAGTTCTGCGTGGGGGTGTCCAGCCACAGCACCTCGTTGAGCGCCTGGCCCACGCTCACCCGGCCGCCGGAGACGTTGACGGCGAAGCGGTCGTCGGTGAGCAGCAGCCGCAGGGTGTTGCCGATCCAGTTGCCGGTGGGCTGCTGGGCGGCGGCGATGACGGAGATCAGGTCCTGCACGATCTCCTCGTCGGTCAGCCCGGCCGGGTCGGCGATCATGCGGGAGGTGACGTCCGGGCCGGGATCCTCGCGCTTCTCCGCGACCAGCCGCTGGATGCGCTCCTGGACGCGCACGTAGGCGGCGACCGGGTCGTCGCCCTCCGAGGCGTCCAGGGACATCCGCAGGTCCTCGACCAGCTTGTCGGTGTCGGCCCCCTCCAGCGGCATGCCGCACATGCGGACCGCGGCGCGCATCGGCAGGGCGTGGGCGTACGCGGACATCAGCTCCGCCTGCCCGCTGCCCGCGAACTCGGCGAGGAGCTGTCCGGCGATCTCCTGGCAGTCCTGGGAGAACTCCAGCTGGTCGATCTCCTCCAGGGCCGCGCTGATGACGCCCGCCCGGCGCTGGTGCTCGGCCCCTTCCGTGAACAGTACCGACGGCTGGTAGCCGACGAACGGCATCAGCGGCCAGTCGGCGGGGATGGCGGGCCACTGGTTCCAGCGCCGCGAGTCCCGGGCGAACAGCTCGTCGTGACTGGTGACGTAGGAGACCTCGGCGTATCCGAGCACCAGCCAGGCGGGGATGCCGCCGTCCAGCAGCACGGGGGCGACCGTGCCGTGGTCGCGGCGCAGCGCCCGGTAGAGCTGGAAGGGGCTCTGCTGGTACTCCAGGCCGCTGAGCGGAACGGCGTCGGGGTGGGCCGCGGGGCAGCCGGACGGCGGGGCGGCGGTGCCCTGGGCTGACTGGCCGGACTGGTCGGTCATGTGGTCATCTCCCGTGCCAGTGCCTGCTGGTAGAGGTGGTCGACGAGGGTGATCAGCACGTTCTTGCCGGAGTCGCGCAGCCGGGCGTCGCAGTCGACCAGCGGCACGTCCTCCGGCAGGTCCAGTGCCTGGCGGATCTCCTCCAGGGAGAAGCGCGAGCCGTCGTCGTCGAACCGGTTGACGGCCACCACGAACGGGGTCCCGTGGTGCTCCAGCCGGTCGATCGCGTACCAGGAGTCGGCCATCCGCCGGGTGTCCACCAGCACCACCGCGCCGAGCGTCCCGGAGAACAGCCGGTCCCACAGGAACCAGAAGCGCTCCTGCCCGGGCGCCCCGAACAGGTACAGCACGGTCTGCTCGTTGAGGCTGATCCGGCCGAAGTCGAACGCCACCGTGGTGGTGTTCTTGTTCCGCAGGCCGGCGACGTCGTCCACCCCGGCGCCGGCCTGGGTCATGACCTCCTCGGTGTTCAGGGGGCGGATCTCGCTGACGGATCTGACCAGCGTCGTCTTCCCGACGCCGAAGCCGCCCACTATGACGATCTTCAGTCCGGTCTCGGCGGCGTCCGCGAGCGGCGTGCGCGCCGGGGCCTCAGAGGTTGCGGAGTCCAATGAGCACCTCCTTCAACAGGGCGGATTCGGGCGCGTCGCCGTGCGCTGCGGACGGACGCGGGTTCCGTGCGGTGATGCGTCCGGCGGCGAGCAGATCGCCGAGGAGGATCTTCACCACGGTGATGGGCAGGCGCAGATCGGCCGCGACCTCGACCACCGCGGTGGGGTGCTCGCACAGCTCCAGGATCCGTACGTGCTCCGACTGCATGCCCTCCGTCGGCCGGCACTCGCTGACGATGAGCGTGACCAGGTCCAGCCCGGCCTCCTCGCCCCGGCTGCGTCCGCCGGTGACGGTGTAGAGCCGGTGGGGGTCGCCGATGTCGACGGGTTTGCGGATCATGACGGGACGCCGCCCTCGGCCGGCTTGCGGGGCTCGGCGCGCAGGTGCTCGCCGATCTGCTCGACCAGCTCGTCCATCTGGTGGCCGACCACTCCGGGGTCCGCGCCGTCGTCGGCGACGACGGCCAGATGGGCGCCCTCCCCCGCCTCGACGATGAACAGCAGGCCCCCGTGGAACTCCGTCATCGAGTGCCGCACCCCTCCGCTGCCGTCGCCGAACTCCACGGAGGCTCCCTGCGCCAGGGCCTGCATGCCGGAGGAGATGGCCGCGAGCTGGTCGGCCCGGTCCAGGGTGAGGCTGCTGCTCCAGCACAGTTTGAGCCCGTCGCGGGAGAGCACCAGGGCGTGTCGGGTCCCGGGAGTGCGGTTGAGCAGGCTCTCGAGAAGCCAGGTCAGGCTGTTGTCGGTGGTCTCCATGATCTGCATCGGGCTTCTCGGGCCGACTGTCCGGCCACCGGCCCGTGCCTCCAATCTCACGGTCTTCGCTGGGGGTGGGGCTCCCGCTGGTCGGGCGGGCGCCCCGGGTGTGTCGGAGGGGCGCGTCTACTCGGAGGGGTTCTCGGGGCGCCTGGAGCGGTGGAACGCCCCGAAGCTCGCTCCGGCGTCACGGGCGGGGCGCTTCCGCTGCGGAAGACCGGCGGAGGCGTCGGCCGCCCGCTCGCGGGCGCGGTCGGCCCGGGCCAGGGTGCGGCCCCGGGGGCGCACCGGCA